>JBMOIK010000392.1:0-3969 GCA_049317365.1 Rectinemataceae bacterium
GGCCTCGGGTTCCGCGTCCGCGCGTTTTACGGCCCCGACGGCGTGCATGCCCCGAAGGCAGCAACCATGACAATCAAGCGGGACATGGCCGCCGAGGTGGACCGCTGGCTCCTGCGGCTCGACATCGCCTCGATCGCTGACAGGTATCCCGCCGAGATCTCCGGCGGCCAGCGCCAGCGGACGGCCATCGCGCGCACATTCGCCCTCGGTCCCGACCTCCTCCTCATGGACGAGCCCTTTTCCTCGCTCGACGCGCTCACGAGGGAGGATCTCCAGGAGCTCACGCTCGAACTCTGCCGCGAGGGAGGGCTGACCCTCGTGATGGTGACGCACTCCATCGAGGAGGCGGCACGGGTCGGGTCACGGATCCTCGTGCTCGGCAGCGCGCCCAACCGGGAAGCCCTCGTCGTCGACAACAGCGCCTTCGGCAAGGGCCAGGGAGCGGAGTACAGGGAGGCCTGCGGGCAGCTTCGTGGAGTCCTTGAGTCCGTCTCGGGCGGCAGTTTCCGGCCTGGGGGCAGGGCATGAAAAAGCGCCACCTCCTGTCCGCCGCCCTTGCGATACTCCTCTTCTGGGAAGCCGCAGCCCTCCTCGCGGCCATCCCCATCCTGCCCGCCCCCCACCTCGTGGCAGCCGTCCTGGCGCGCGAACTCGGAGGCGAACTGCCCCTCCACTTCGCGGCGAGCCTCTGGCGAGTCACCGCGGGCATTGGCCTGTCGGTCCTCCTGGCCACGCCTGCCGGACTCGCCCTCGGCCAGTCGAAGAGGGCAGACGCAATCCTGTCTCCCCTGATCTGGATCCTCTACCCGATCCCCAAGGTGGTATTGGTACCAATCATCGTCCTCTTCCTGGGCATCGGCGACCTGGCCAAGATCGCGATCATATTCCTGATACTCTTCTTCCAGGTCCTCGTCCTCGTCCGCGACCAGGCGGCCGCGATACCTTCACAATTGATATTATCACTCCGAAGCCTCGGTGCGGGCCGACGCGCCCTGTTCCGCCTCGTCTACCTCCCCGCCAGCATCCCCGCCGTGCTCACGGCGCTCAGGCAGTCGGTCGGGACGGCGATCGCGGTCCTCTATATCGCCGAGCTCTTCGCCACGCGGCACGGCCTTGGGTACTACATCTATTTCCAGGGGAGCACGCTGATGGACTACCCGGCCATGTACGCAGGCATCGTTGCGATGAGCGCCCTTGGCCTGGGCCTGTATTACGGCGTGGACTGGCTCGAGCGGAGACTGTGCCCCTGGAAGCGGGGCATCTGAGCGCCGGAAACCACCCGCACATCCCCTTCGGCTGGACTCAGCCAGCCCCGAAAGGCTATAGTCGAAGCATGGAAAGTGATCTAAGTGTAATACGGGCAAAGAAAGCCTTCATCATCGACATGGACGGCGTCATCTACCACGGCAACCGCCTTCTTAAAGGGGCGGGCGAATTCGTGGACTGGCTCAGGGCGAGGGACAAGCGCTTCCTTTTTCTTACCAATTCAAGCGAGCGCTCGCCAATCGAGCTGTCACAGAAGCTTGACCGGCTTGGAATCGTGGTCGAGCCCGAGCACTTCTATACGAGCGCCCTGGCGACCGCCACCTTCCTTGCCAGCCAGCTACCGGGCGGCTCGGCCTACGTCCTGGGCGAGCCGGGCCTCATCAACGCCCTCTACGAGGCGGGTTATACGATGAACAACGTGAACCCCGACTATGTCGTCATCGGCGAAGCCCATAGCTACGGCCTCGACACGATCGAGAAGGCGGTCAACCTCGTGATCAGGGGAGCTCGCCTCATCGGCACCAACCCGGATGTCAACGGCCCCTCAGAAAGCGGTGTCGTACCAGCCTGCGGCGCCCTCATCGCGCCGATCGAGCTTGCCACAGGGCGCAAGGCCTACTTTGTGGGCAAGCCCAATCCCCTCATCATGCGGCACGCCCTCCGCAGGCTCGGCGCGACCCGCGAGGAGACCGCCATTGTGGGCGACCGCATGGACACCGACATCGTCGCAGGCGTCGAGTCCGACATGGAAACCGTCCTCGTCCTCTCGGGCGTCACCAAGCGTGAGGATCTCCCCCACTTCGCCTACGGCCCGCGGCACGTGCTTGAAGGGGTTTTCGAGATACCGGACTGAGGGCCTTGCAGTTCCACATCAGTGCATGGCTATCGAAACGGCGCAGCAGGCCAAAAGAAGCGCCATCAGGATGTTGAAGGACAGCTTGGCGCGGCCGTTGGCGAGAAAGCGCGCAAGGGTGGCGCCCGTGAAGGCCCGGACTCCATCTTCCTTGTTCCGTTCGACGACTAGGAGTAAGCTAGTGTGAATGTATGGTGTCAATGGCAGTATTGTATGCCATACAACATCAGCAGCTGGGAGGAGCCATGTGGAAACCCAGGAACCTCGACCGCGAAAAGCCCCTCCATGTCGCGATCTCCGAAGCGATCGAAGCGGATATAGAGAATGGGACCCTCGCGCCCCAGGAGCAATTGCCGACACAGAGGGAAATGGCAGAGTTGTGTGGCGTCAATCTCAGCACCATCACCAAGGCCCTTAAGGATTGCGAACGGAGGGGCTTGTTGCGGGGCATGGTTGGCCGGGGCACCTTCGTGACGGCCGATCGTGGAAGCCCTTTTGCCCAGGGCCTGTCGGGGTTTGCTGAAGCATCGGGAAGCCGCGCTGCCGGTGGCTCGCGGAAATTGATCGAAATGGGACTTACGCTTCCCCTTTATGGACAGGAGGGCCGGATTGAGGACTGTGTCAGGGAGCTGCTGGCCTCCGACTCACTTCGAGGCCTCCTCCGCTACTCAGATTCCCGCGGCCTGGGCGAGCATCGCGAGGTCGGCTCGATATGGATCAACCGCCACGGCCTCGAGACGACCGCAGACGACATCCTGGTCACCGCGGGTTCCACCAATGCCTTGACCTGCTGCTTTGTGGCCTTTCTCCGGCCCGGGGACTGCATGGCCGTAGATGCGCTGACCTATCCTGGAATCATTTCGCTTGCTTCCACCATGGGCATCCGACTAAGAGCCATCGAAATGGACGAGTTTGGGATGCTCCCCGAAGCCCTTGAATCAGAGTGCGCAAAGACGCCGATACGAGCCCTGTATCTCATGCCCAACGCGCAGAATCCAACCTCCCGGATGATGTCAGCGCAAAGGCGGGACCAGATCGCAAAGGTCATCGAGCGGCGGGCCTTGCTCTTGTTCGAGGACGACGCCTACGGCGATGCCTTGGAGGAGCATCCTGTCGCCTTGAGTGCCAGGATTCCGGCAAGCTCCGTCTTCATCGCTGGGCTGTCGAAGTTCATCGGGGCGGGACTCAGGATCTCCTTTGTGGCGGCGAAGGGCCGGATGTACGAACGCCTCGAGTCGGCGATCCTCAGCACTGTCTGGATGGCTTCCCCGATCAATGCCCAGATCGTCGCCACTATCATAAAGAGCGGAGTCGCGGAGAAACTGCTGCGCAAGAAGAGGAAGGAGGCCAGGAAGAGGGCGGCCCTCGCCACGGAGATCCTCGCGGGCTATAGGTTCAATTGTCAGGAAACCGGGCTCTTCGGCTGGCTGGAGCTTCCAGAGGGGCGGAGCGGCAAGGAGTTCGAGCTTGCCGCCCGCGAGGAGGATCTCCGCATCTTCTGCGCCGAGCGCTTTTCCGCCGGAGGCCCCGTTCCCCAGGCAGTCCGCCTGGCCCTTTCAGGGCCAAAGGACATCGACGAGCTTCGGCAGGCCCTGCAAATCCTTTCGGGTCTGCTTTCGAAAAGGCCTTCTGCCTGGGAGACGCTTCTGTAGCCCATCGAGAGGATCTGCGACCGCTGACCCTGTCCGGACCTGCCGAATCACCAGACAGACTCCTAAGGTGCCGCCTCAGAAATAGCATGACAGAAAAGGGTGCGTCATGCGGACCATGGCGAAGGGAAAGTCGAACGAGCGCGCGCTGCCTTGCCGCCTGAGTCGCCCCGAAAAAGGAAAAAGAAGGTGGAGACGGTA
>JBMOIK010000393.1:0-3963 GCA_049317365.1 Rectinemataceae bacterium
CCCTGGATCCCTCGCTCGCGCAGACCCTCGGAAGGCCAGGCACGCCAGCGGATTCGCTGACTGCGCTCAGGCAGGCCTCCTCGAGGAAGCTCCGGGTTTCTGCTGACCTCATCGCCGGGGTCGGTCGCGAAGGCGGCTTGATCTCAGAGGTCAGGTTGCTCATAGGGGAGGGCGTCGAGCACCTCTCCGTCTATGACCTCATTCTCGAGGAGGGAACCCTCCTCGAAGCCCTTCACCGGCGCGGCGACTTTGCCCTCATGGACGAGGACGAGGAAGCCGACGAGCGCGAAGGACTCGACGAAGCCCTGGCCGGTCTCGGGCTCCTGCGCTACGAAGTGTCCAACTACGCCCGGCCCGGAGCCGAATCCCTTCATAATTGCTGCTATTGGCGGATGGGCTCCTGGCTTGGCGCCGGCCCGGGGGCGGTCAGCTGCGTGGAGGTCCTGCCACCCGGGCCTTCGTCCGCAAGGCCGGGAATCGACGGTGCCTCGCTCCGCATCGAGGAGGCCCCTTGCCTCGAAGGTGGACAGGAAGCCATCGAAACAGCTGTGGAACCCCTCGACGCAGCCTTCGAGTCCATCATGATGGCTTCGCGCACTGTGGTCGGCCTCGACCGGAACGCCTTCGCTTCCCGCTTCGGCTACGATGTCGAGGAGCTTGTGGGCAAGACGCTCGCCACCTGGCGGCCGAAACTCCGCATCGAGGGCAGGAGGATCGCACTCGCCGACGCTGCGCTCGATCTCGGCAGCGCCTTCCTCAGGGACTGCCTTGAGGAGATCGAGGAGACGAGGGAATCCTTCGGAAGGCGGCCTCAGGCAAAGAAGTCATAATTGAAGTTGACTTTTTCGGCCCAGCCCGAATCGAGGCCCATGTTGGAGCGTTTTTCGGCCAGGAGGGTAGAGGGCGGTCCATGTCCGGGCAGCATGATCGTCTCGTCGGGAAGATCGAGGAGCTTTCGCCTGAGGCGGTCGACGAGGAGCGTCGCATTGAAGGACGAGAGCGTCTTGCCGGGCAGGCCCGCATGGAGCGAGTCGCCGGTGAAGAGGAGCCCCTCCACCCGGTAGGCCATCGAGTCGGGCGAGTGTCCGGGCACCGACAGCGCTTCGATCCTGAACCCTGCGGTTTCGAAAAATTCTCCGTCGCGCACGACCCTGCAGGGCTCGCCGAGTACGCGGGCCGATGCAGCGAAGATCTTCGAGCGGTACACCCGGATGATGGTCTTGATGCCCCGGACATGGTGTATGTGCGAATGGGTGAGGAGGATGGAGGAAAGGAAATATCCGTTCTTCTCGATCTGGTTGAGCATCCCGACAGTGAACTCGCCGGGATCCACCATGATGGCAGTGCGCGTGTCATCGTTGCCAAGAATGTATGAATTGGAAAAGCCATAATGCGAATATTGCTGGTAGAGCTTGAAGTTCATTGGTACACGTGCTCAAGGTCCCGCACCGCCTCGGCCGTATTGGAATGGCGGTACGAGACGCCGACTTCCGCCGAGGGAATGAGGTGGACACGCTTAAGGTCGCAGTCCATGAAGGTCGTCATCACGAGCTCGGTCTTGATGAAGCGGGAATCATAGAGGTTCGAGTTGTTGAAGGTGCACTCCTCGATCCTGGCGCCGGAAAAATTGAGGTGGAGAAGCTCGGATTCCTTGAAAACGCAGGCCAGGATCTTCGAGGCCCCGAAGGAGCAGAACTGCGCATCGATGCTGGAGAAATTGCAGGACGAGATTTCTGCGCCGTCGAAAAAGACGAGACGAAAGCGGGTACCCGAGAAGTTCACGTCGGTTAGCGTGGCGCCCATGAAGGAGCAGCAGATGAAGGAGGCAGCCGAGAGATCCAGGCCTGAGAGCTTGACTCCCGCCAGATTGAGGTTCCGATGTTCCCTGGAGCCGGTGATGAGGGCTACGATCCTCGCCTGCGTTTCCTCCGGTGAAGCCAGGTGGTCAATGCAGCGGTCTTCGCCATGGAATACAGACTTTCCGCAACCAGGCTCGATACAGGGTCTTAATGAGTACATGCGGCAAGGCTACCTGATGCGGGGCGATTCGGCAAGGTGCGGTCGACATGAGCCGAGGTGATCGGTAATATAAGGGTCATGTGCTCGTTTTGCGGAGCGGCCATGCCGCGGGGAAAGCCGGGATTCAACGAAATTTGCGAATCCTGTGGAAGGGATCTCCATGCCTGCCTGAACTGTCGTTTCATCGAAAACGGTTCGCGCTGGGATTGCCGGGAGTCGGTGGATGAGCGCGTGCCCATCAAAGAAGCACGCAACCACTGCGGGTGGTACGAAACCAATCCAGCCTTCCTTGAGGGTGGTGCCGGTGATGTGGCAGGCAAGTCCCGGGCTACGCGAGCCCGCTCGGATTTCGACTCCCTCTTCGGTGGCAGTGGTTGATGCGGGGACCCGTCGTGGTGATGGACTCCGGGGTAGGGGGCCTGCCCTACCTCGAGGCCGCCCGGCTCCTCCTGCCCAACACCCGCTTTGTGTACCTGGCTGACCGTGAGGGCTTCCCCTATGGGACCAAGGGGCGTCTCGAGGTCGTCGCGATCGTGCGGGACAGGGTTTCCCGCCTGGTCGAAGGCTTCCGGCCTTCGGCCGTCGTCATCGCCTGCAATACCGCTTCCCAGGCAGCATTGCAGGCAATTCGTCAGGATCACCCCAAGCTGCCGGTCATTGGCACTGTCCCCGCCATCAAGCCAGCCGCAGAGCGGACCCGCGCGGGAATAATCGCTGTCCTCGCCACCGAGGGCACGGTCGGCGATCCTTACCTCGATGATCTTATCCAGCGCTTCGCCATGGGGAGGACGGTCATCCGCAGGGCTGCGCAGGATCTTGTCTCTTTTGTCGAATTCGAGTTTCCTGGCTCGACTGCCGAAGGGCGGAAAAAGGCGGTCCTGCCCCATGTCCTGCCCCTCATCGAATCTGGCGCCGATGAGATCGTTCTGGCCTGTACCCACTTCCTCCATGTCGCCCTGGACATTTCGCTGGCTGCCACGGAAGCGGCTGCCAGCGCTGGTGGCAGGATGGTCGAGGTGGTGGACAGCCGTGATGGCGTTGCACGCCGGTTGCAGTCGCTTCTCGGTGACGCTGACCGCGATTCCCGAGGCACCGAGCCCTCGCTGTTTCTTCTCAGCGGTCCTCCTCCCTTCGAAGAGCGGTACTCCGGGTTCGCCCTGCGCTACGGCCTGACCGGTCCTTTGCCCTTGCCGGAACCGGCATGAAAACCATGCAGGGGCTCGTCGTGTCGGGGAGCAACAACCTCTTCTCGGTAGCCTGCGAAGACGGAGCGAGGCGGCTCTGCGGAATCAAGGGCAAGCGCATCCGCGGGCTCGAAGACAGCTGGAACTCGCTTGCGGCGGGGGACAGGGTGGAGATCGAGCCGGACCTTCTCGACGCGGCCCGGGGCTTGGTAAAGGCCCTCCTTCCGCGCCGCAACCTCTTCGGCCGCTTCAACGAGAAGGGCAATTCCGCACAAGCCATTGCCGCTAACATCGATCTGGTTGCCTGCGTAAGCTCACCAGAGCTGCCTCCCTTCAGGCCCCGCTTCATCGACCGCGTTGCGGTTCTCGCCGAGGCGGCGGGGGTTCCCCTTCTCATAATCATGAACAAATGCGACCTCGGCGTGGGCGAGGAGGTCGAAGACCGGCTCGCTGGCTACCAGGAGCTCGGCTATGATGTGCATCTCGCCTCTGCAGGGACAGGGGAAGGCATAGAGGAACTCAAGGGATTTCTCGAGGGGGGTGTATCGGCATTCATCGGACAGTCTGGCGTCGGCAAGTCGAGCCTCATCAACGCCATTGAGCCCGGGCTCCTCCGCCGCACCGGCGAGGTGTCGGAGAAATTCAAGCGCGGGAAACACACGACTACCATGGCCGAACTCCTCCTCCTTTCAGACGGGAAGACCTGGTTGGCCGATACTCCCGGAGTACGGCGCCTTGCGCTTCGGGGCATCGAACCCTC
>JBMOIK010000394.1:0-3949 GCA_049317365.1 Rectinemataceae bacterium
TCAGCACGTTGGCGAGGGGAACCACGGGAATCATCTCGTTGCGGAGCGGATAGGCCGGGCCACCCGGCAGGCTGTGGAGCTGGCTCCGGTTGAAGATCACGATCTCGCGGACGTAGACGGCCGAGATGAAGAAGCGCTCGCCGCCCGCGCGCACGAAGAAGCCGCTCACCATGGAGATCGAGGCAGGGATCTGCAGGGTGAAAAGGCAACCCTGGCCTTCGGGACTCTCGATCCCGATCTTGCCCTGCATCGCGTCGATCGCGTCCTTGACCAGGGCGAGACCCTTGCCCTCGCCGGAGACAGGGAGCCCGGCCTTTCTCGTGACCTGGATTCCTGGCTCGAAGAGGAAGCGCGAGAGCTGGACACGGCTCATGTCGAGGATGGTTTCGCGCTCAAGGGGGAAGAGGCTCAGGGCAACATCCCGGATGCCCTCGTAGTCGATGCCGGAACCCTCGTCCTTGACTCCGATGCTGATGGTCATTCCGTCGCTCGAGCAACTGAGGGTGAGTCTCGCCACCTCGTCCTGGGCGACACCGTGGATGACCGCATTGGCCAGGAGCTCGCCGAGCGGAACCAGGGCGAGGTCCAGGATGGTCTTGTCCAGGAGGGTCTCCCCGCCTTCGAGGCGGAGCTCGAGTGTGGTACCCGACCGGGTCGCCAGACTCTGGGCCGGGGCTTCGAGCCGGTCACGGATCACCTGGAAGGGGAGCATGCGAAGGTTGGCGATCTCTTCCTGCAAGGAAAACGAGGAGCGATCGACCGCTACGAGGTCTTCCTTGAAGCCTGTCGAGAGGTTCTGGAGGTCCTTGAGAACGGCCTCTGACTGCTTGAGGAGGCTCGGAAGGGCTTCTCCCTCCTTCAGTCCCTGGATGACCTTTCGCATCTCGGATTCGAGGGACTGCAGGACTTCGCTGTTCTTCTTGAGCTGGAACTGGTGGACGATTACGGAGTTGAGCCTGGAGCCGAGCCGCTCGACAGCCTCGATTCCGATGCGCACCGTCTCTTCGGACTCCTCCTCGACCTTGTCGGTAGGCTGGGCTTCTTTCTTGCGCCTCTGCATCTCCGAAAGCGAGCAGCCTCGGAGCGAAAAAGACTCACGGTTGTAGGCACGCTCGCAGAGCGCTGTCATCGGTGCCAGCGAGACCGGATCGACTTCCTCGGTTCCTGGCGCCGCCGTGGATTCGAGGTATTCAAAGACGAGGTTCAGGAGCTTGAGGTAATGAGGCGCGAGTCGGTATCGACCCTCCACGAGGCCCTGGGGGATGCGGTTCATGCTGTCAGCTACCTGAACCAGCCTGCCCTTCCTGGCGGCGCGGGCGTCGGCAGCCAGGATATCGAGCTTCCGCCTGAGGCGATGCCAGAGGTTCTCGTCGTCGGGATTGCGGGATGCCTGGACGAGGAGGGCCTTTACCAGATCAAGCCCCTCCTTGGAAACATCTTCATACATCTGCTGCGGATCGCCGCTCATGGAAGCCTCTTCGCGAAGGCCGGGAACGAGGAAGTCTTCGGTACACAGAAAAAGGTTCCCCGACGTTCGATCAATGCCATATCCGGGCTCTCAAAGAAGGGAACCTCGGACTTGCCCAGGACCAATATGCCCTCGGGTGAAAGCTTGCTGCTCAGTTTTCTGTAGATGGACTTCCGCCGATCGAGGGGGAAGTAGATCATCATGTTCTTCAGGAAGAGGATGTCCACCTGGCCCTGGATCGCATCGAAGTTGTCACTCATGAGGTTGATAGTCCGGATTTCCAGCAGGGACCGGAGGCGGAGATCGACCTTGAATTGCGCCTCTTCCCGAGTGATCCAGGGTTCGAGGCTTGCATGGAAACGCCGGCCGTCATCCCGGAGCGAACGGTTTCGGTACGTTCCCTCCCGAAGGCAGTCGAGGGAGATGGCGTTGATGTCCGAGGCCCAGACTTCCCCTCCGATTTTTTCGAGCGAACCGAAGAACTGGGCGTAGACCACTGCGATGGAGAGGGCCTCTTCCCCTGTCGAGGTCGCGGCGCTCCAGGCCCGGGGCACACGGCCCAGCCTGGAAAAAAATGGCAGGAATTCCTCCAGGAGGAGGGAGAAATGGGATTCGTCCCGGAAAAAATAGGTCTCGCCGATGGTGGCTGCATCGAGGAGGAGGGCCGTTTCCCTGGGGTCTATCGCCAGTTGCATGAAATAGCCTTCCATGGTCCAGGAGTGATCCCGGAGGCGCTGGGCGACGAACTGAGAAAGCCTGGATTGGTTTGTTTCGGGAACCACGAGGGCGTGTCGCTCCTCGAGGTGTCGTGAGATCTCCCTCAACGCGAACTCCTCTATCAATTTCCGCTCCGCTTTTCCACCATTTCAAGCAGTGTCTTGCCAATCACGCCGAGGGGCAGGATGGACGTGGCTGCATTGAGCTCCGCTGCAGCCTTCGGCATGCCGTAGACAGTCGATGTCGCCTCGTCCTGGACAAGGGTGATCCCCCCGGCCTTGACGATCTCGAGGCAGCCGCGGGCGCCGTCGGCCCCGATGCCGGTCAGGAGTACCGCTATCAGGTTGGGACCGTGGTATCGGGCTGCGGTTGAAAAGAGGCGATCCACCGCCGGCTTCTGGCTCAGCACCTTGGGACCGTCGTCCAGGCCGAAGGTCTCTCCCTGGCAGACGAGGTGGCGGTCGGTGGGACCGACGATCACTTCGCCGGGGACGGGACGGTCGTTGTCACGGGCGAGCCGGACCTTCAGCCGGGTATTCTGGGTCAGCCATTCCGCGTATCCCTCGGCGTAGCCGGTATCGATGTGCTGGACCAAGGCGATGGGGCAGGGAAAATCCGGGGGTAGAATTTCGAGGACTGCGCGCACAGCCGCCGGTCCTCCGGTGGAGGCGCCGATGGCGACCAGGCTGACCTTGCCCTGCTTGTCGGAAAAACCCATGGCGCGGCTCTCGGCGTGTCTGGCCTCGGCGTCGGCAAAGATGCCCGCAAGGATCGGGACGTAGGTCTTGGCGATTTCAGCCTGGCTTGACTGCGAAAAATCAGGCTTCCCAAGTTTGGTCACCCGGATCCCACCCATGCCCCGGGCACCGCCTGCAGGGGCGCCTGGAATCGTTTTTGGTTGAAGGAGGATCAGGGAAAATGATGCCCCGGCCCGCTGGCTCAGGTCGGAAGGAATGTCGCCGATGGCCTCATCCCAGATGACGACATCGGGATTGTGCTCGCTCAGGGCAGAATCCAGCCTGAGCGCGGAACCCAGTTCCTTGACCACCGGGCTTCCAGGCACCAGGGCTATCAGCTCCTTGAAAGCCGACCGGAGCAGCGCGGAGGGTGAGACGATGAGCAGGGTCATGTAACTCTCCTAGGGGCCTGATCGGGGACTGTCGGTGGCGTGAAGACGCGGGCATCGCGGAAATACCAGATGTCGGAAGATCGTCGCTTCCAGGAACTGCAGCTGGCAGGAACGAAAACATGGGCGTCGCAAAAAAACTGCGGAGTAGGTCCGTTGAAGCGGAGGGCCCTGATGCCGTGCCGGTCCATTCCTTCCCTGATATTGTAGGGCATGAACTTGAATTCTGACAGGTCATAGGTCCTGATGTCGGAATCGGAGGGAATGGCGAGCGAGATGAGGTCGGATCCTGCCTGGGATTTCGGAATCTCGGGAGGCCTGTTGTCCAGCGTGAAGATGACATCGGTCCGGCAGACTGCGCCCAGAAGGGGAGGAGCCCCGGTGACACCGGGAAAGAGGGCCCGAACGTAGCTGTCGAGGTCGAAGTCGGGGATGGAATGGTCGCCGAAGAGTACCTGGCTTCCGTGTCCGTTCTTGTTTTCCCCGCTGGCGTTCCTGAACGTGGAAGCGAAAAAAAGATCGCGCGCGAAGAGGATATCGAGAAGCCGGTAGTGCAGTACCAGGAAGTCAGCTTTCGGCATCGAAGGCCTTCTTGACCGCCTGGATGATCTCCGTCAGGGACAGGATCGTCACGTCCT
>JBMOIK010000395.1:0-3946 GCA_049317365.1 Rectinemataceae bacterium
CGGCAGGCCTTCCTGTCATTGCCCGAGGCGGATGCGTGGAGGCGGGAAGTACGCCCCTGGGGAAGATCGGGACCTTCTACGAGATTTGGATAGACAAGAAGAAGTATCCCGAGTATGCCCGTTTCAGCGTGCCCTGGTGGTTCTCTTCGTCCCTTTGCACCAATGTCGATGAAGCCGTAAAGCTTTGCCCGAACATGGACACCGAGGACCGGGTAATGCTGTTTGGCAGCGAGTCCCTGAAAAGCATCTTCAACTCCATGTTCCTTGAGGACTTCCAGCAAGAATTTGAATGCTCCTTTGTTGATAGCGCCAGCAGCTACATCACCCTCGACCTGATCCATGCCAACACGCCGGGAATGAGGCCGGAAGACCGCGCGGCGGAGCTTGGGGATGAGGACGAGGAGTCCGACATCGAAATCCATGTCTTCAAGGATGCGGACTCCCTCCTTCTCGGCTACGATCCGGAGGTGCATGGCCGGATATACCTCGGCTATGACGTGGCGCGGCGCCGCGACGCGGCCGTGGTCTTCGTCATTGGCGTCACGAAGGACGGGAAGAAGCGGAGCGTGGCTGAGATCGAGATGACCAACAAAGAGTTCGAGTTTCAACTCGACGTGATCCGGAAGATCATGAAGAACCTGCCCGTGGTTCGCGGCTCCATGGATCAGACGGGCCAGGGTGAGCCCCTTTGCGAGACTCTTCAGAAAGAGTTCGGAGCCGCCAAGATTGAGGGTGTGATCTTTAGCCCTGAGTCCAAGGAGATGCTTGCGATCGGGGTACGCTCGGGCTTGGAGAAGCGAGAGTTCCTTCTCCAGAACGATCCCAAATTCCACAAGCAGATTCATTCCATCAAGAGGATGACAACCATTGCCGGTAGATTCCGTTATGATTCTCAGCGGGATGAACAGGGCCACTCTGATAGTTTTTGGGCCTGGGCATTGGCAAATTCTGCCATAATCGATAGCGTCAAAACATCCGGCGGCGGGTTCTACGGGCAGTATTCCAAAAGTAAAGATGGTGCCAAAGTAGAAAAGGCCCAAAAATACGCAACTCCAGCCATTCTGTCACGAATTGGGAGGATCAGATCATGAAACACATACCCCAAGAGGAACTTCTTTCCTTCCTTGCGAAGGCCCATATCGTCAAGAAGGATTCCCGCGCGCTCGTGCCGGCGCGACAGGTCCCTGAGCAATCCGTCGAGCCGATCAAGTCAGTAACGCTCAATCCGTTCAACCGCCTCATGTACCGGGGCAGCCGGAACATCGTCGAGCCGAACCGTAAGCTGGACTATCGGGTCCTCCGCGTCGTCGCGGAGCGGGCATGGATCATCAATGCCATCATCGGGCATCAGATCAGGTCGGCGAGACCGTTCATGAAGCCATCGACCGACAACAACATCCGGGGATTCCAATTGCGGCTCAAGGACAAGGACCGCTCCCCTTCCGCGCGCGAGAAAGAGCTCATGAAGGTCTATACCGACTTCTTCCTCAATACGGGCTATGGAAGCGACCCAAACAGGGAAGACGATATGACAGCTTTCTCGGCCAAGGTCATTCGCGACCTTCTCACCCTCGATCAGGTCACGACAGAGCTTCAGCGGACCCAGGTTCGGAAGGTCTACGCCTATTGGGCGGTGGACCCGGCCACGATCTTCAAGTGCTCCGAGGAGGGGTACAACGGCGACGATCGGATCAGGTACATCCAGGAGGTTGACCTCGCCATCACCGCGTACTACTCGCGGGATGACCTCATTTTCGACTACCAGAATCCCCGGACGGACGTGAACCATTCAGGCTATGGCTATTCCGTCGTCGAGCAGGCTATCGACCTCATTACGGGCATGATCAATTCCTTCATGTACAACATGGGCTTCTTCACCGAAGACCGGCTCCCGCGCGGAATGCTCCTCCTTCAGGGCGACGCGGACATGGAGGAGGTGGAGATGATCGAGGACTACCTCGTCAACATCATGTCCGGCGGTCCTATGTCGAAATGGCGGGTTCCGATCATCCCGGCGGGGAACGGTGGGTCGGGTGGAGAGGGAAGAAAGTTCGAGTGGGTGTCTCTTCAGGGGTCTAATAAGGACATGGAGTTTTCCCAGTGGACGGAGTTCCTTTGGTCCAGCGTAGCGGCCCTTTTCGGTATCGATCTCGAAGAGCTGGGCATCAAGACCTCAAAGAGCACATCCGTCATTCCCGAAAACTCGGCGCCCAGGATCGAAGCTTCGAAGTCGCACGGGCTGGGGTCGGTGCTTTCGTTTCTCGAAGCGCACTATCAGAAGATCCTCGATCGGCTCGACCCGCGATTCGATTTCGAGTTTCTTGGCTACGAGAGGGACGATCCTAGCCTAAAGAACGCCACACGGGAGGCGGAGCTCAGAACCTTCAAGACGATCGACGAGCTTCGCGCTGAGGCGGACCTGAAGCCCTTCGGCGAGGACTGGTCCAAGGTTCCCCTCAATCCCTACGTGGTCCAGCTCATGCAGTCCGCTCAGGGACAGGCCGGAGGCGAACAAGGCCCGCCGCCTGGCTCTGAAGAGTACGGCACGGGCGGAGAGGGAGGCGATGACCCCTCGGCGGCCTACCGCAAGCTCCTCATGGACGAGGGGCAGGAGCCCGAGGAGGGCGGTCGGGAGCCATCGCCGACGGGTGAACCGACCGGGCAGGAAGGGGGCCGACGGCGCTCCGGCGACGGAAGCACCGCTCCGATGGGCGAAGACGGCGCCTCGGGCAGGGGCAAGCGAAGCATCTACGATTCTATCGGGAAGTCCATCAGGTCCGACGTGATTGAGATCATCGTCTAGGGGGTAGCATGATGCTGGTAATACGAATCGCGCCGTGGCTGCTGGAAAAGGCGCGGAAGGGCGCCCATCTTGTTCCCGAGAAGCGCATGGTAACCCGAGACGGGACCACGTTCCAAACGACAGTCTGGATCGATCCGCGCGACAAGAAGGCCCCTCCGCAGGGCGGATTCGACTTCGATGAAGCCCCTAAGTCCAAGGGTAGGGAAGTCGGCGAAGACGATGGACCTACGTGGTCCAAGGATGATTCCGACCACGAAGCCCGGAGGAAGTGGGCTCGGGGTGAGGGGCCTTTGCCTTCAAACCATCCTTTCGGGGAAGATGAGAAGGGGAAGGGGAACAAGGGCAATGAGGACGGCGAACCTCCCAAGGTCCGCAAATACTACGTCACCATGGCGCGCGAGGGCCGCAAGGATCATGCCTGGCTTGCCGGTCCTTACGACACGCATGAAGAGGCCCTGTCCTGTGTCGACGAGGCGCGCGAGCACGCTCACCGCGTCGATCCTCGATCGGCATTCGATGCGTTCGGCACGGCATCGTATGAGGCTGGGGAGGGGAAGCATATTCAGGGCAAGCTGAATGACCTGATGAAGCAGAAAGAAGGCAAAGAGGTCGGTCCTTCCGGCGCCATGTACCTTCGCGTCGAGGGCTCCAAGAATCTCGCGCCGGTAGCATCGTTCAAGGAAGCCTCGGAGAAATTCGCCAAGGTGCGTGACGAGGCGGAGCGGCAGGGCGGCGGCGGGGCATCGAAAACCCCTCGGGTGGAGATTGTTGACGCCAACGGCAAGGTTGTCGGGGTTGTATCCTACAACGGGCGAGTTTGGGCACCGAAGGACTACGGAAAGACCGATGCGGACATAAAGCCCATCTATGACAACCGGAAGTCGAAGACAGAACCAAAGCCAGCCGAGGGAGAAGGTGAGCACGATAAAGCAATCAAGGCATACTCCAAAGCGAAAGAGGAGCGCGCCAATATCAAGAACGTTTCCAGTCCAGAATATGCCAAGGCATCTAAAAGGCTTGAAAGCACATCTCGTAAGTTAGTGATGGCCATTAGGACGGCCCGGTGATGGAATACCGCCTGTCCGTCATGGACGTGGACGACGTGAACCGCCGGGACAAGTACCTCTCGGCGGTCGATTCCCT
>JBMOIK010000396.1:0-3942 GCA_049317365.1 Rectinemataceae bacterium
AACGACGGCGAGCAGGCTGTCGGCATCACCCTCGAGGACAACGCCTTCCGCTATGTGCAGGGCGGCGGCCCCGTGGCCATCGTCTATCCCACGGACGGCACCGTCGCCGCTCCGGACGGCCTCGCCCTCCTCAAGGGAGCGCCTAACGCAGAAGCGGGCAAGATCTTCATCGACTGGTGCCTGTCCAAGCCCATCCAGGAATACCTGGTGGACAACATGTTCCGCCGCGCCGTCCGTACCGATTGCAAGGATCCGCCGGGCCTGCCCCCCATCAAGAACATCAAGACCATTCCCTACGATTTCGGCTGGGCAGCCAAGAACAAGAATGATTTCTCCAAGAAGTTCGCGGACATCGCCATGGATCTCGGGCTCTAGGAGCCGGTTTACAGTCCGTGCGCCTGCTGGAAAGGGGTCGATGCCTGCGATCGATCCCTTTCCGGGGCGGCGGGACTTCCAGTCTACGGAGTGACCATGACCAGCATTCGCATCGTCGACCTTGAAAAGCGCTTCGGGGAAGTCATAGCCCTTTCCGATGTCAACCTCAGCATCGAGAAGGGAGAGTTCTTCACCCTCCTTGGTCCCTCGGGCTGCGGCAAGACAACCCTCCTCAGGACAATTGCCGGCTTCCATCGCCAGGACAAAGGCGAGGTCTGGCTCGGCGAGGAAAGGGTCGACGAACTCCCGGCGCATCGACGCGATACCGGCATGGTGTTCCAGAATTACGCTGTCTTTCCCCATCTCACCGTCTTCCAGAACGTCGCCTATGGGCTTCAGGTCCGCAAGCTACCCAAGCCGGAGATCGAGCGCAGGGTCAGTGCCGCCCTGAAGACCGTCCATCTGGAGGGCTACGAAAAGCGGACGCCCGACCAGCTCTCCGGCGGCCAGCAGCAGCGTGTCGGCCTGGCCCGCGCGATGGCCATCGAGCCCCGCGTCCTCCTCTTCGACGAACCCCTCTCGAACCTCGACGCAAAGCTCCGCGTCGAGATGCGTGACGAGATCCGCGCGGTCCAGAAGCAGCTTGGCATCACCGCTGTCTATGTGACCCATGACCAGGAGGAGGCCCTCGTCATCTCCGACCGCATCGCCGTGGTCTCGGGCGGCCGCGTCCAGCAGGTCGGCGCGCCCTGGGATATCTACAAGGATCCTGCCAACCTCTTCGTCGCATCCTTTGTCGGCAAGGTGAACCTCATCGCCGCGGAGCTCGGGGAGGCGGCCGGTCCAGGCTTCAGGAAGGCCCGCGCAGGAAGCCTGGTATTACGCGTACCTGCCCCCCAGGACTTCCGCGGCAGCTCGGTGACGGTGGCATTCCGCCCCGAGGACGCGGTCGAGGATCCCCAGGCGGAAGCAGGCAACATCGTGTCGGGGAAGGTACTGCGAACGAGCTTTCTCGGCACTGTCGCGGGCATCGTCGCAGAGTGCGAGGGCTCGACGCTTGTAGTCGACCGGCACCACCCGCGGGCCGGAGACATCCCGGCTCCAGGCGCCACGATCAGGCTCTCCCTCCCCACCGATGGTCTCATGCTCTTCGATCCAGTAGATGGTTCGCGGCTCCGCCCTGCAGGAATCGCCCGATGAGCGCAGCCGCAAAGGGGCCGCCACGCCAGATCGATGTCTGGACCTTCGTCACCCTGGGGGGCTTTGCCATCGTGGGGATCTTTTTGGTCTGGCCGCTGGCCGACGTCTTCCGCTACAGCTTCACCGACAAGGAGAGTGGCCTTTTATCCTTTTCCAATTGGCTGGAGTTCCTTTCGAAGAAGTACTATCTCCGTGCCTTCCTCCACTCCATGTTCGTCGCGCTGTCCACCACTGCGCTCTCGCTCCTCTTCGGCATCCCCCTGGCCTTCCTTACCACCCGCTACCGTATCCGCGGATCGGCTTTCCTCAACACCGTGGCAGTTCTTGCCCTCCTGTCGCCGCCCTTCATCGGCGCCTATTCCTGGGTGACGATGCTCGGACGAAGCGGCTTTCTCCGCCTCGCCCTCGACTCGATCGGAATCCACGTCCCGCCGATCTACGGAGCCCTCGGCATCGTCCTCGCCGACTCCCTCCAGTACTATCCCTTCGTGTCCCTGATGACCGCAGGCGCCCTCATGACCATCGACCGCTCCCTCGAAGAAGCCTCCGAGAACCTCGGCGCCTCCTCGACGCGCACCTTCTTCCGCGTCACCCTGCCCCTGGTCCTGCCCTCGGTGACGGGTGGCGCCCTCATCGCCTTCATGATGTCACTCTCGAACTTCGGCACACCCATGATAATCGGAGGCAATTACCTCGTCCTCCCCACGCTGGCCTACAACCTCTTCACGAGCGAGGTCGCCGAGCGGCCAGGCATGGCGAGCACGGTTTCACTGGTGCTCATGCTCTGCGCGGCAGCCGTCATCTCCCTGCAGCAGTGGGCCTCGGCCAGGCGGAAATACGCGAGCATGCTCGTCAACAGGCCCATCATCAAAAGCCTCCGGGGCCTGAAGTCGGCGCTGGCCCACGCGGTCTGCTACTTCATCGTCGGCCTCTCGGCCCTTCCCCTGGCGGTCGTCGTGTTCTATTCGTTCAAGAACACCAAGGGGCCGGTGTTCACCAAGGGCTTCGGCCTCGAAAGCTACCGCCAGATCCTCTTTGATGTGCCCAAGACGGTCATGAACAGCTTCATCTATTCCCTCATCGCGGTAGCGCTCATCGCGGTGGTCGGCACCCTCCTCGGATTCATCCTGGCCAGGCGGCGGACCCTCGCCGCGCGGATCCTCGACCCCCTCCTGATGATCCCCTACATCGTGCCCGGCACGGTGCTCGGCATCGGCTACATCGTAGCCTTCAACCAGAAGCCCTTCTTCCTGGTGGGAACCTCGATAATCATAATCATGACCTATTTCATACGGCGACTGCCCTATTCGGTCAGGAGCGCCTCCTCGATCCTCCGGCAGATCGATCCCGCCCTCGAGGAGGCGGGGATCAACCTCGGCTCGCCCCCGGGCAGGACCTTCCGCACCATCACATTGCCTTTGATGAAGGCAGGCATCATCTCGGGAGCCATCATGAGCTGGGTAACCTCGATGAACGAGCTGTCAGCCTCGATCCTGCTCTACGTCGGAAGGACGATGACCATGCCGATCAAGGTCTACCTCTCGGTACTGGACGGTTTTTTCGGGACTGCCTCGGCGATGTCGACGATCCTCCTCGTCGTGACGGGGATCGCCCTCTACCTCGTCAACCGCTGGACGGGCAAGGGTGCGGCCCAGGCGGTGGTGGGAGTCTGAGCCGGCGTCGCTCGCGGCGACGGCTCGTCGCTCAGGGCAACATCGTTGTCCCCATGAGCCAGCGGTCGACCTCACGCGCGGCCTTGCGGCCCTCGTCGATGGCCCAGACCACAAGGCTCTGGCCGCGTCGGCAGTCGCCTGCGGCGAAGACACCATTGACACTGGTGGCGAACTTCCCGTACTCGGCCTTTACATTGCCGCGCGCATCGGCCTCCACGGCGAAGGAGGACAGGAGGGCCTCCTCCGGGCCGAGGAATCCCATCGCGATCAGTACCAATTGGGCGGGTATCGTCCGCGTGGTTCCGGGCAGGTCCCGGCTTGCCATGCGACCCTTGTCGTCCCTGACCCATTCCACATCGACGATGGAAACTCCCGAAAGGGCCTTTTCCGGGTCGAGTTCGAAGGACTTTGCTGTCGCCAGGAAGAGCCTCGGGTCGGCGCCGTAGAGGGAGGCCGCCTCCTCCTGTCCGTAGTCGGTGCGGAGGATCCGGGGCCAGCGAGGCCAGGGATTGTCCTGGGCACGGCCCTCCGGGGGACGGGGCAGTATCTCGAGCTGCGTCACGCTCCTGCAGCCCTGGCGGATGGAGCTGCCGATGCAGTCCGTGCCGGTATCACCGCCACCGATGACGACGACATCCTTGCCCCTGGCCGATATCGTGGCTTCGGGCGCGCCGGAAAGAAGACGTCGTGTCGA
>JBMOIK010000397.1:0-3940 GCA_049317365.1 Rectinemataceae bacterium
GGTACGACGAGCCCGATCCCGTGGGCATCGATCGCATCCGCCAGATTCCCGGGCTCTCGGGCATCGTGGCCGCGTTGTACGACCTGAAGCCGGGGGAGGCCTGGCCCGAATACCGCGTCGCTGGCCTCCGGGCAAGGATCGAGGCAGCCGGACTTGACTGGAGGGTCATCGAGTCGATACCCGTGCACGAGGAAATCAAGTACGGCGGACCCGAGAGGGATGCCCGGATCGAGGCCTGGATCGACAGCGCGCGCTCGGTCGCGAAGGTCTTAGGCCCGCGATCGCCGAGCGGTTCCGAAGAGCCCGTGGTCATCACCTACAACTTCATGCCGGTCTTCGACTGGACGCGGAGCGACCTCGGGAAGGTCCTTGCGGACGGGTCTAAAGCCCTCGCCTACGAGGAGGAGGTGGTCGCAAAAATGGATCCCCTCGAGGGCGAGCTCGAGCTGCCTGGCTGGCTTGCCCACTACTCGCGCTCCGACCTCTACCGCCTCCTCCAGCGCTGGCGGGAGATCGGGCCCGAGGAGCTGTGGTCGAACATCGCCTACTTCCTCCGGGCTGTCGTACCCGTGGTCGAGGAACTGGGCATGCGCCTGGCCATCCATCCCGATGATCCGCCCTGGCCGATCTTCGGGATACCGCGCATCATCACCGATTCCGCCGCGCTGCGCCGCCTCCTGTCCATCGTCGACAGCCGGGCCAATTCCATCTGCCTCTGCTCCGGCTCCTTCGGCGTCCTGGCCAGCAACGACCTCGTCGCGATGGCCGGGGAGTTCTCGGATCGCATATCCTTTGTGCATCTCCGCAATGTGAAGATCACCGGTCCCCGCTCCTTCCAGGAGAGCGCGCATTGGTCTGCCGCCGGCAGCCTCGACATGGCAGCCATCGTGCACGCCCTGATCGCCACCGGCTATTCCGGCCCCTTCAGGCCCGACCACGGCCGCATGATCTGGGGCGAGGAGGGGAGGCCCGGCTATGGCCTGCACGACCGCGCCCTGGGCGCCCAGTATCTCCTGGGCCTCGTGGACGCAACCCGCCTTTCCCTGCGCCGCACTTCCTGACATTGCGGGTTTTTTCGGGCTCGGCGCTCGGGTCTCCCAGACAGGCGTTCCGGGCTGCCCACGCTTTACGGCTACGCTGAAGGCGGCACCCGGCAGTGAATGACTTCAACCGTCGAGTATAGTCGACGATCGTATTGAATATTTAGTATTCGTCGACTATACTCACGTCATGATATCCCGTAACCAATTCACCGAGCAGCTCTCCCGCTCCATCGGGCTCCCCTTGGTCAAGGTGCTTACAGGTATACGTCGATGCGGAAAAAGCAGCGTCCTGGCCCTGTTTCACGAAAGCCTCCTCGCCAAGGGGATCGATGCCGGGCGCATCCTGAGAGTCAACATGGAGTCTCTTGAATTCGATGGGTACCGCGACTATCGGAGCCTCTATCGCTTTGTCAAGGAACGACTTCCGGCAGGCGGGCACTTTCTTCTGGACGAAGCGCAGGAGGTGGAGGGTTGGGAACGCCTGGTAGCTTCCCTCCTGGCCGAGGGGCAGATCGAGACTGTGGTCACCGGTTCCAATGCCTCGCTGCTGGCCTCCGAACTCGGAAGCCTCCTTACCGGACGTTTCCTCGAAATACCCATCTATCCCCTGAGCTTTCCCGAATACCTCACTTTTGCCAACAAGCCCGAATCCGAAGCTGCCTCCAGCTTGGGAAAGTATCTACGCTGGGGTGGTTTCCCCGCCCTCCATAGCTTCAACAATGACGAGGAGGCCATCCGCTCCTACCTCCTGACCCTCCTCGACAGCATTATCTATCGCGATGTCATCGGGAGGCACGGCATCCGCGACCCCGATGGCCTCAACCGCGTCCTGTCCTTTGCGCTCGACAACATCGGCAACATGACATCGGCCCGCAGGATCAGCGACTATCTGAAATCGCAGCGACGCGTCCTGTCTACCGACTCCGCTGTCAACTATCTCCACTACCTTGTCGATGCCTTCGTGCTCTACCGGGCCCGTCGCTATGACATCAAAGGGAAACTCCATCTCGACTACAGCGAGAAGTACTATGCTTCCGACCTCGGCCTGCGCTTCGGGCTCCTGGGCTGGCGACCCGACGACATCTCCGGCCTGGTCGAAAACGCCGTCTACCTCGAGCTCCGACGCCGGGGTTTCCAGATCTCCGTCGGGCGGATCGGCAGCGCGGAAGTCGACTTCGTAGCCCAGCGCCAGGGTGAGTTCCGCTACTACCAGGCCTGCGCCGCGCTTTCGGACCCTGCGACGATCGAGCGTGAGTTCTCCGCCCTCGAAGCCATCGGGGACCATTGGCCGAAAGCCATAATTGTGATGAATCCTGGTCCCCTTGGCGGCCGCAGCGGCATAGGGGTGGTCACGCTCCTGGACTTCCTCATGGGAAGGGCCGAGGGCCAGAAAGTTATCGGATTGTGATAAGATTTCATTGACAGAAGCTGATTATTGATATATGTATCTTTATACAGTATCAATAGGAGGTCACTGTGCAATCTGTCATCCGCCTTGAACACCATGAGTTGCCCCGCCAATGGTACAATCTCGCCGCCGACCTGCCGACGGCGCCCCTGCCGCCCCTGGGTCCCGATGGCTCTCCCGTGAACCCAGCCCAGCTCGCCGCCATATTCCCGATGAGCATCATCGAGCAGGAAGTAAGCAGTGAGCGTTACATTGACATACCAGAGGAGGTACTTGCCCTCCTCGCGCGTTGGCGGCCCTCACCCCTCCACAGGGCCTACGGCCTTGAAGCAGCCCTCGGAAGCCCTGCCCGAATCTACTACAAGAACGAGAGCACCTCGCCGGCGGGAAGCCACAAGCCGAATTCGGCCATCCCCCAGGCCTGGTACAACAAGCAGGCGGGCATCAAGCGGCTCAGCACCGAGACGGGTGCCGGCCAGTGGGGTTCGGCCCTCGCCCTGGCTTCCGCCCTCGTCGGGCTCGAATGCAAGGTCTACATGGTAAAGTCGAGCTACGAGCAGAAGCCCTACCGGAAGCACATGATGGGCGTGTGGGGCGCGACCTGCATCCCGAGCCCGAGCGACACGACCAAGGCCGGCCGAGAGGTGCTGGCCAAGGACCCCGACAGCCCCGGCAGCCTCGGCATCGCCATCAGCGAGGCGGTGGAGGCCTGTGTCAGCGACCCGACCGGCCAGACGCGTTATGCGCTCGGCTCGGTGCTCAACCACGTCATGCTCCACCAGACCATCATCGGCCTGGAGGCCCGGAAGCAGCTTGCCAAGGCCGGCGAGAAGAATCCCGACCTGGTCATCGCCTGTGCCGGCGGCGGCTCGAATTTCGCGGGCCTGGCCTTTCCCTTCGTGCGCGACAAGATCAACGGCGCCCAGATCGAGATCATACCAGTTGAACCTACTTCCTGCCCGAGCCTCACGCGGGGGAAATTCGTCTACGACCTCGGCGACATGACCGGCATGACGCCGCTGTTGCCGATGCACAGCCTCGGGCACGAGTTCGTCCCGCCCCGCCTCCACGCCGGCGGCCTCCGCTACCACGGCATGTCGCCCCTGGTCTCACAGGCTGCGGTGGAAGGCCTCCTTTCGCCCAAGGCCCTGCCCCAGCTTGAGTGCTTCGAGGCTGCCGTGCTGTTTGCCCGGACCGAAGGCATCATTGTCGCACCGGAGACGAGCCACGCCGTCGCCCAGGTCATACGGGAAGCCAGGCAAGCCAAGGAAGAAGGAAAAGAAAAGCTTATCCTCTTCGGGCTCTCGGGCCACGGGATGCTCGACCTCGGCGGTTACGCAAGCTATTTTGCCGGCGAACTCGAGGACTACGAGTTGCCGGCCGCAGCACTTGCCCAGGGCCTGGCATCCGCAGGCCAGTTCCCGAAGGCCGAAGCCAGGAGCTCCGGACGCTGGCCCGCAAAGGCAGGCACCCGATAGAGTCGCTACCC
>JBMOIK010000398.1:0-3907 GCA_049317365.1 Rectinemataceae bacterium
GAGAAAGGGTCGGCTCATGGGACGGTGCTTGCGGGTGGTCAGGGTAGCGGTAGTACCGGCGGTGGCGGTCAAGGCAGCGGCTATCAGGGTGGTGGGCAGCGTCCCGGCGGCTACCAGGGTGGCGGCCAGGGCGGCGGCTACGGCGGGGCACCCCGTCCCGGCGGCTATCAGGGTGGCGGCCAAGGTGGTGGCGGCTATGGTGGCGCACCCCGTCCCGGTGGCTATCAGGGTGGCACCGGCTACGGTGGGGCACCCCGCCCCGGCGGCTACCAGGGTGGCGGCCAGGGTGGAGGCTATGGAGCCCAGGGTGGCGGCTACGGTGCACCCAGGCCGGGCGGTTATCAGGGCGGCGGACAGGGTGGTGGCTATGGCGCCCAGGGAGGCGGCTACGGTGCCCAGGGCGGCGGTTACGGCGCTCCCCGTCCCGGCGGCTACCAAGGTGGCGGTCAGGGTGGAGGCTACGGCGGTGCCCGGCCAGGTGGCTATGGTGGCGGCGCTCCCCGTCCTGGCGGTCCGGGACGTCCCGGTGGATTTGGCGGCAGGCCAGGTTTTGGTGGTCAACGTCCTGGTGGTCCCGGTGGTCCCAACGGCGGCCCCGGTTCCGGTCTCGCCAAGGGTGGTCCGGCCCGCAAGCCCATCCGAGGCAAGAAGCCTGCCTATACCAAGAAGGAGCAGGAAGAGGAGAAGGCCCTCAGGCTGAAAAAGAAGCAGGAAGCCCAGGCCCTCGCCATTCCGAAGTCAATCGACATCATGGAGACGATCTCCGTCTCAGAGCTGGCCAAGAAGATGAACCTCAAGCCTGCCGACCTTATCGGCAAGCTGATGGCCCTCGGCGTCATGGCTACCATGAACCAGAAGATAGATTCCGATACAGCTACCATCCTGGCCGAGGAATATGGTTGCGTTGTCAACATTGTCTCCCTCTACGACGAGACGGTCATCGAGAAGGCCGATGACATTGCCTCCGACCTCGCACACCGTGCCCCCATCGTCACGGTAATGGGCCACGTCGACCATGGAAAGACCAAGCTCCTCGACGCCATCCGCAAGACGGATGTCGTCGCCGGAGAGTTTGGTGGCATCACGCAGCACATCGGCGCCTACCAGGTTGATACCCATAAGGGCAAGATCACCTTCCTCGATACCCCCGGCCACGCCGCTTTCACCGCGATGCGTGCCCGCGGAGCCGGGATCACCGATATCGTCGTCCTCGTCGTTGCGGCGAACGACGGTGTCATGCCCCAGACCCGCGAGGCCATCGACCACGCCAAGGCGGCCAAGGTGCCGATCATCGTCGCGATCAACAAGGTCGACCTTCCCGAGGCCAATCCCGACCGCGTCATGACCCAGCTCTCGGAACTCGGCCTGATTCCCGAGGCCTGGGGCGGCACTACCATGTTCTGCCTGATCTCGGCCCTCCAGAAGAAGGGCATACCCGAGCTCCTCGACGCCATCCTCCTCCAGGCAGAGATCCTCGAGCTTTCAGCCAATTATGATCGTCCGGCCGAGGGCAAGATCCTCGAGTCCAAGATCGACCACGGCCGGGGCATCGTCGCCACGGTGGTCGTCGAGCGGGGGACACTCAGGATCGGTGACTGCTTTGTGGCTGGCATCTATCCCGGAAAGGTCCGCGCCCTCTTCAGCGACAAGGGTGTACGCATCGACGAAGCCATCCCCTCCACACCGGTCGAGGTCATAGGCTTCGAGGGCATGCCCAACGCCGGAGATCCCTACGAAGTCGTAGCCGACGAGAAGTTCGCCCGCGCCATCTCCGACAAGCGGCAGGAACTCAAGAAGTACGAGCAGGGCCTCAACGTAAAGAAGATCACGCTCGACAACCTCTACGATACCATCCATCAGGGCAACATCCAGGAACTCAAGGTCCTCATCAAGGGCGATGTCCAGGGTTCCGTGGAAGCGCTCAAGGGCCTCCTCGAGAAGCTCTCGACGGTGGAGGTCAGGCTCAACGTGCTCCGTGCCGCGGCCGGCGCCATCACCGAGGACGACGTCAACATGGCGGCTGCCTCCGATGCCATCATAATTGCCTTCAATGTCAGGCCTACCCCCGCGGCCAAGCTCCTGGCCGACCGCGAGAAGGTCGACATCCGCAAGTACAATATCATCTACCGCGCCCAGGAAGAGATCCAGAAAGCCATGGAGGGCATGCTTGCCCCCGAGCTCAAGGAATCCGAGATCGGCAAGGTGGAGGTCCGCGAGGTCTTCAAGGTGCCCAAGATCGGCCTCATCGCCGGCTCCTACGTCACCGAGGGCTGCGTGCGCCGGAACTGCAAGGTCCGGGTCATACGCGACAGCATCGAGGTGCACGTCGGCAAGATCGTCTCGCTCAGGCGATTCAAGGACGATGCCAAGGAAGTTGTGGCGGGCTACGAGTGCGGTATCGGCATAGACGGTATCACCGATCTCCTGGTCGGCGACGCCCTCGAGATCTACGAGACCATCGAGATCGCCCGTACCCTGTCCGCACCGATGTCCGAAGGAAAACATGGACGAGATAAGGCAGAGAAAGCTTGAGGACCAGATCAGGGAGGAACTTTCCTCCCTGATCCTTAGAGGTGAGGTAAAGGATCCCCGCGTGGGACCCTTCACCTCGCTGACACGGGTAGAGGCCGCACGGGACCTCTCCTACGCCCGGGTTTATGTATCGAGCTTCGCAGCTGCGACAATCCCGACTGCAGCCAGCGATCCCGCAGCTCCCGGAGGCACGGGGACAGGCGAGGGGAAGGCAAGAGCTGACCCCGAATCCGAGGCTCTCGATGCTGCGGTCGCTGGCCTGAACCACGCGGCCGGTTTTATGCAGGCCCGTCTTGCCCGCCGCATCCACACCCGACTTACCCCAAAGCTCCAGTTCATCGCGGACAGGGGCATCAGGGAGGGCCTGGCGATGAACGAGAGGATCAAGGGCCTGTTCACGTGACCGGCCGAGGCAGGGAAGATCTGGCGTGCCAGCCCTCCAGGCATGACCAAACCCCGCATGACCACCCACGGTATTCCTGACTCTGTTCTTCCCGGCCACCTCGATACAGGTTCCACCGCGGTGGCCCCTGTGTCACTTGTCCGCGCTGGCATCGCACTCGTCGCCAAGCCCATGGGGGTCACTTCCTTCCAGGCACTCGGACCGCTGAAGCGCATCATGGGTACTACCAGGCTCGGCCACACAGGCACACTCGACAGCTTCGCCAGCGGCCTCTTGGTCATCCTCGTGGGGAACCTCACGCGCCTGGGCCCGTTTTTCACCGCCCTGGACAAGCGTTACGTCGCGCGTGTCCGCTTCGGCGAGGAGACAGCGACCCTCGATCCCGAGGGCGAGATTGTCGCGAGGGCCCCCCTCCCGACAGTGGCCGCCATAGAAGCGGCCCTCCCTGCCTTCAGGGGCCCGATCATGCAGGCGCCGCCCGCGTACTCCGCTGTCCACGTCGATGGCGAACGCGCCTCGGACCGCGCCCGCAGAGGTGAGACCCTCGTCATGAAGGAACGGCCTGTCACGATCCACGAGCTCGAACTTCTCGCCTACGAGGGGGGAGATGCCATCATCTCGGTGCTTTGCTCCTCGGGTACCTACATCCGCTCGCTCGCCCGCGATCTGGCGAAGGCGGCAGGCAGCGTGGCACGCCTCGAGGCGCTCGAGCGATCCTGGGTCGGCCCCTTCTCGCTGGCTCAGGCCAGGCCAGTAGGGCAGTTTTCCGGCCCGGCTGAGCTCCTTCCCTTCGACCCTGCGGCAGCTGCCGGACTTGGTCTTTCTGTCCAGGTCCTCGCGAAGGGGAGGGAGGAGGCGTTCCGGAACGGTCAGCGCTTGGCAGCGGCCTGGCTCTCTCCCCTCGATGGCTCAGCAATGGCTGCTGACAGTCCCCTCGCGGTATTTTCCGAATCGGGAAGCTTTCTGGGAGTC
>JBMOIK010000399.1:0-3880 GCA_049317365.1 Rectinemataceae bacterium
CCCTCCCTACCCTCTTCTCCTGTCCCTCCTGTTCATCCTGTTATCCTGTCCTCTTTCTCTTCCTCTTCCTCTTCCTCTTCAGAAAGAATCAGACAGGATAACTTCTTTACGCCTTCCTGAGGCTCACATGTACAGCTCTTCTCGGCGTGCGGACCCTGAGTTTACGAGCAGGCTCCGCACCAGCTCGGGGGAGACATTGTAGTAGCTTGCCGCATCCTCCCGCGCACCCTCGGAATGGTCACTCCCTATCAGATTCAAGATCCCCTCCACGGGGCAAAGCCATTCTGCGGCAAAGGCCCGCTGTACTTTCTGACGATAGGTCGTGGCATCGGAATCGAGAAGCCACCGGTCATCCTCGCCGGCAATAAGGCTTTCGCAGACAAAGCGCGCGAATTCGAAGCGTTTCCCCGTCTCGTGCCGCTTGCGCGGGTAGAAGGCGAGCGTCCCTCGGTCATCGGTGCGCACGCACAGCCCAACGCTGCTGCGCTCGGCTCGATACAGCGGCTCGGGTAGCTCTCGTGCCGGAAGACCGAGCACCTCGCAAAGCCTTGCGTCATTGATGGGCTCGGTGCCAATCCCCATGGTGCTGCGCACCTTGCGCGCGAGATCCCAACCCCTCTCCCAGGGGAGATACGCCCTTGCCCCGCGCTCTCCCTCCCCAAGCCCGGGCTGAAGACGACCTTTTGCCGCGCCATTTCCGTCAATATCGACGAGCCCCTTGAGCGAGCGTTCGGCCTCTTCTCCTGCGCAGCCTGAAGCCAGCTCCTTAGCCGCCGCCGTCCCCGCATGATCACCGAGATCCACAATGAGCCGGCGGAGCGAGTCCGGCATTTCATCCGGATCGAAGCCAAGGCGGGCCTCCATCTGGCGCGCAAGCGCCCTTACAGGGTCCTGCTGCTCCTCTTGAATATCCTTCCACAGCGTATGGAGCGTCGTCCCGCGCTTTTCCCTGTCGTCGAGACGGCTGAGCGTCTGCTCGATGAAGAGCCCTATGGCTCGTTCGAAGCTTGCCGCGCTGATGCTTTCCTCGTTGTCCACGAGGTAGATGATCATCTCTTTCGGCCCGCCGCTCGTGCCGCGCGCCTTTACGCTTATCACCTCTCCATCGCTCTCAAAGGTCACCGCCGGCCAGATGAATCCGTGACCGACGGCAGGCATTTCATGCGTCATGCGCCAGCCAAATGGCGGTGCAACGCCTTCCTTGGACGCCTCCCACCGCAAGCGCCACCACGAAAGAGCCAACCAGTGCGCGAGCGGATATGCGGAAAGATACACGTGATCCCGATTGCTCATCGAAATGGTGTTCTCGTTCCGTGTTATGCAGTGGCCCTTGACCGTCATCGAGATGAGGGCCGCCGTGAGACTGATTTCAGGTTCGTCGTCGAACGGCGATTCCCATTCAGTGTTGATCTGAAATTCAGCGCTCATCCGCGCTCCCTCCATAACCTCATAACAAGCCATCGGCTGATCCCAAGAGAATCAGACAGGATAACAGGATGAACAGGATTAACAGGAAAGGAGATAGACACAGGAACCAGGCCCTATTCAGGACCTTGACCCTCGCCCTTCCTTGGAACTCGCAAGGAGGTTCTTGAAGTCGCGGTATCCCATGATGCGAATGCCCTGGAAGGGATCGAGCGCTATCAGATCCAGAGCTTGGTATCAAGGACGACGCGCACGAGCAGCTCGAGCCTTCTTCGCCGCGTTCACCTCTGCATCGAGTTCCGCCTGGGTTATGGGCAGACTCTTGAGTTCTTTTCGCACCCGCCGCACCTCGGTGAAGAGCGTCTGATCGTCGAGAAAACGGGCGAGTTCCGCCTTATCCCGTCGTGGCAAACGATCGACCAGTCGCTTAATCTGGTCGAAATCAAGATCAAGTTGGACCGTCGTCATGGTCATCTCCTACACCGAGTACTGCAGAGAACTGGGCGATCTCATCCGACATCCAGCATTCTCCGGATACGCGCGATGCTCGCATCTGCGGCCTTGATGTCCGCCTCGAGCCCCTCTTCACCCTTTCCTACCCTCTTCTCCTGTCCCTCCTGCTCATCCTGTTATCCTGTCCTCTCCCTCTTCTCTTCAGAAAGAATCAGACAGGATAACAGGATAGACAGGATTAACAGGAAAGGAATTAGAAGGTAAAAACCATTCTTTCCCTCTTCACCCTCCCCACCCTCTTCTCCTGTCCCTCCTGTTCATCCTGTTATCCTGTCCTCTCCCTATCCCTCTTCCTCTTGTTTCCCTGACGCCCTTTATAAGCCCCTATTTTCCCAGCGCCTTGAAATCATCCATCCGAACACCTGTTCCATCGATGATCGACGCGAGGAGTATTCTATTATCCTCATCGAGCCTTATGCCCTTGCAGTTGCGAATCTGCCAGGCGGCCAGGGTTTTGCTTACCCCGTGGCTTTTGCCCAGTTCCACCATGCACGGCTCAATATTCCCGATTTCCTCAAATATTTTTTTCGCCCACGACTGGGGCAATAGCAGCTCCGCGGCAAAGGCGTTGGCCCGTTTTTCAACCTCAGGATCCACCTCGCCGCCCAGAACCTCGGCGACAGGAAGACCGGCATCTTGGTCCACCAGGAAATGACACAGCTCATGAGCAAGCGTACTTCGCCTGCCGGCGTCCCCCGAAGGGCGTGCTCCGGGATAGGTGTTCAATACGATGACTGGCTTGATATTTCCCCAACACGCAATCGCGTCCAAATCGGGTGCGCCGAAATCGTGGGTTTCGATCCTGACACCTCGATCGGAAAGATACTGTTCAGGATCGAATCCGTCAGCAGGGTCGACGGATTCCGAGGAACGCAATTCATCGGCAAGAGCATATCCCTGCTCCCACGGCCTGAGACCCTCGACGGGAGAAAGACGCGGGAATTGGTCTCTTTGGATCTGGCGCCCCTTCGTTTCTTTTTCCGCCACTCGCCCGAGCAGTTCCAGTAGCTCGAGGATTCGGTCGATAGGCAATAAATGCCGGGTCATTCGGGCGGCGGCCAAGTAAACCGGTTCTTGCTCGGTCTCCTCCGGCATCATCTGTCTGCCGGTCTCGGTAAACCATGCGGAGAGCTTCTCGAGTCTTTGCTTGGTCATCCCGGATTTGTAGCGCAGGTAGTCTCGCCGAATCGCCTCGTGACGATTCCGCCAGTGATCGAGGACCGACTTGACCCTGTCGTTGTCCGAGTCTTTGAAATATGCCGCCAGCGCGTCGCCTACCGCCTCCAAAGAGTCAATCAGCGTTCGGAAATCGCAGCGCGTGGCCTCGCCCTCTTCGGGGTCTACCCATATCGTGTTTCCAGATCGAGCGAGAAGAATCGACGGCAGAAAAGCGCCAGGCATGCCTCGGGACAGATCGTGCCGATCCAGATAGGCGAGAAGCTCGCGTTCCTGCCAAGCCGCTTCCTCATCGGGCAAATCCACCCAGACCTCACGCGCCAGATCCATGAGCTGTCCTGGGTGTAGCGCCATGGGCAAATTTATCGGCCATCCTTCTTCGAGCCAGAGCGCGGCCCAGGAACAAGAAAGCCATTCGAGAAAGTCGATCCAGGTCCACTCGAAATTGGCTCTTGACTCGCCATGCCAGAAAGGCGACTCGCCAATCAAGAGCGTCGCGCGTGCCCACCCCTCGCCCAATGAAGGATCGAGGCTTTCTATGACATGAGAAAATCGCATCTCAGTTTCCATACTCGGTTAAACCCCGCCTCGGGTTTGCTCCAATGATGTTTTCTCCTATTTTCACCAGGATCATAACGCATCGAAAAATCCCTCCCCGGAAAAGCATCGCAAGCGCAGGCAGGAATCCCATTCCCTCTCCCTCTTCACCCCCCGACCACCGTCACGCCCCCACCCACGGTTTCAAGCACTTCCCAGCTCAGACGCT
>JBMOIK010000400.1:0-3853 GCA_049317365.1 Rectinemataceae bacterium
CTGATAAGAGTTCCTGAGCCGACGGCGTAGGTCACTGATAAGAGTTCCTGAGCCGCCGGCGTAGGTCACTGATCAAGCCTTTCAGAACCTGATGAATACCCGGTCGCAGAGTTCGCCCGCCCTGAACACCAACGAAGTCGAGAGCGTCCTCACCATGCGGAGACCCATCCCGTGCCAGCGACGCGCCGTGCGGTCGAAGACCGGATCGTGGTCACCGGTGCGCAGGGAATAGGCGGCGAAGGAGGGTGACTTGAAGTGGAAGCCCACATAGAGTGTGCCCTTCCTCCTGGACACCCTGATCACCGCAGTGCCATCCACGAGGGGAACCGCATGCCGGAGCAGGTTGTCGTAGACCTCACAGGCAGCGAGTTTCAGGCGCGACCGCTCCGAGGGCAGCACGAAATCGATCCGGTCAAGGAATCTCTCGAAGGCGAAAATTCCCGATTTTTCCACGATGAGCCTGATCGTTGCCTCTGCCGAACGACGCCGCGACACGGTATCGGAAAAGACCGGTGCCATGGTCCGGTCCATCCCCCCCCTCGCGAGCGAATAGGCGGGCCCAGCCCTGGCTGGGGGGTCTGGAATTGAAGGCAGGTCGCTCAGGCCAGGTCCTTGAGGCTCGAGATGACGGGAAAGCGCTCGATGAAGCCAGTCGACTCGAAGGCAAGCCTGGCGATCTCCGAGGGACGCAGGATCGCAAGGCCCTTCCCCCCGGTCTCGGCATCGTCGAGGGCCGCCATGATCACACCGATGCCAGCGGAGGAAAGTGTGGTGACTTTCTCCATCTCGATGACCACGGAACCCTTCGCAGTAGCCCGGTCAAGCTTCTCCTGGAACTCCGAGAAGGTATAGCTGTTGATCGGCCCGGCGACCGAAAGGACAAGGCTCCCGCCCTCCAGCCGCTCGGAAATGTCTAATTGTGTCATGTCACGCTCCTTGACTGCTTGAGTTTCATCACGAGAAGGGTCATGTCGTCCTCCTGCCTCCGTGCGGTGAAGTCCAGGAGGTCCGCGACAACCCCGTCGGTGATCGTCCGTGCATCCGACGCGAGCCGCCCGCGCACCGAGCGCACGAGGCGCTCCCTGCCAAAGCGGTCGGCGCGGAGGTTCTCCGACTCGGTGACGCCGTCCGTGCAGGACACGAGCACCGAACCCGGCGGCAGCAAGATCCTCCTCGGCTTCAGGAAGGGCGACACGTCGCGTACGAAGCCGAGGATCCTGCCTTCGCCCTGCACATCTATGAAGGCATCGAAGCCCGGTGAATACAACAGGAGGATCGGGATGCCGCAGTTGATGAAGTAGAAAGCCTCCCGCTCCACATCGAAGTAGCCAAAGATGCCCGCAAAGAAGGTGCCCTTCGGCATGTTCTCCTTTATGAAGGCATTGACGCGCTGCACGAGGGACGGAAACTCCTTCTCGACGCGCAGGAAAGTCCTGATCATCGATTTCAGGATCAGCATGTTCATCGCGGCCGCCAGCCCCTTGCCGGAGATGTCGCCGAGCACGAAGAACCAGCGGGTCTTCGAGATGCGGACGAAATCCACGAAGTCGCCGCCAAGGCTGTGCGTGGACAGTGTTGCCCAGGCTGTATCGATGCCCGGCGCGTCGATGCGGTCGATCTTCTCGAGGGCGAAGCGGATGACCTGGTCGGAGAGCGCGAGCTCGCGCGAGACGGTGCGGACGAGCGACTCCCGGGCTATGTTCTTCAGGTAATACGCGATCACGAAGAGCTTGCCGCAGATCGAACGGAATGACTCATAGTCATAGTCGGTATAATCGGCTCCCGACCTCCGCGAACCCATCACGAAGGCGCCGATGATGCGGCGTCCCTCACGGGCAAAGACGATGGCCTCGCCCCGGAACAGGTCTAGGAAGCCCTTGAGCCCTGGGCGGACCTCCGCCCAGCGCGGAGACCCCATCACCTCCGACTTGAGAAGGACCGTGACGTCCATGGTCTCGATGAACTCGAGCATTTTCGAGCCCTTCTCGACCACGGCCGACCTGCCTGTGGAAGCGTAGATCGACCGGAATGCTCCCTTCCCATCCTCGATCATGACGGCGAACTCGGTGAAGTCGAAGGCAGATCCGAGGAGCCTGTGGGTCTCGGCAAGGACCGCGTCACGGCCGGCCGAGAGGTCGATGTGGGAGAGCCCTGACTCGAGGCCCTCGCGGTACTCCTGCTCCATGATGTGCTTGAGGCGCCTGGCGGCGAAGCCACGGGCGAGCTGCCGCGCGACTAGGAAGGCGATGGGGGCGCCGACGAGGGGGATCGTGAAGGACAGCCTGCCCATGAAGACGAGGGCCGCGGTGACCGCGCCGAGGGGCAGGCCGTACAGGAGTGCCAGGATGGTCCAGGACAGGAGCCGCCGGACGAAGATCCCCCAGTCGAAGATACGTACTATTCCTATCGCATAGCTCGCCGCGCCTGCCATCACGAGGGCCGGCAGCGCCAGGAGGTGGAAGGACCACAGGACCCGCATCCCGCCCGAGGCGCCATGGATGCCGCTGCCGGCGCGGCCCAGCACCCAGAGCCCGACCAGACCGGCGATCGCGGCAATTGCCACCGTCAAGGCCCGCTGCGATTCGATGCGGTCCTTTGCCAGGAAGCCCCTGAAGAGAAGGAGCGCTGCGGCGGCCAGGGCAAGGCCGGTCAGGAGGTCGGAAGCCAGGTCATATCCGTCGCCGGCGAAGCGGATCACGCCGTCGGGCACGCCGAAGATGAGTGCCATGTAGTGGTCGGTGCCGATGATCCAGGCTGCGAGCACGATACCACCAATTGCGATGATAACGGCCAGGATCCTCTCCTTGATTCCCCGCCGGCCGGGGAAGGACAGGGAGAGGACGATGAACGAGCAGAGGGCGAGGCCGAGGCTCGCCGACGAGATCCTTGACAGTGCGAGGCCTGGAGCGCTCTCCCCGATGCCCGAGATGAGATCGACAAGCCCGTGAGTCAGGGCGAAGGCAGCAAAGAAGAGATTCATCGGCACGACAATCCAGCCCGACTGCCTCCCCTTCGAGATCCTGGATGCAGATACCGAAAGGAAAAGGAGGAGTGCGGCGGCAATGAAGGAAAGAAGGCTCAGTCCCACAACCGGCCTGCCTTGGCAGCAAGGATCGTCACGTCATCCTTGAGCCCGAGGTCCCCGACAAAGTCGTAGATGAGGCCTGTGATGGAGCCGACGAAGTCCTCGGCCGACTGCCGCGAATACTGGAGCAACGAACGCGTGAAAAGCTCAGTCTCGCCGAGCCGCTCGCCCGAGGAATTGACTACCTCCGTGACGCCGTCCGAAGCCAGGAGGATGAGCTCGTCCGAGCGAAGCTGGATCTCCTCGACGGCAATCCCGTCCTCGAGGGGCACGAGGCCGACAAGGCCCATGGTAGGCTCGAGCCTGCGGAGTTTCGGTCCGAGGGCCGTCTGTGTTATGACGATCAGGTCGGCCATGGCCGCGTTGATATAGCGGAAGCTCCGCTTTTCCGTGTCGGCGAGGCCGAGGAAGATGACGGTGAACTTGTCATCGAAGCCCATGTCACGGACAGCCTGGTCCACGCCACGGAGGAGGGCGACGAGGTCGGACTTGTCCCTTGCCACGCGTATGGTGTTCACGATGATGCCCATGATCAGGGCCGCCGCCAGTCCCTTGCCGGAGACGTCGCCGACCACCAAGAGGGTCCTTCCCTTGTCGATGGGGATCACGTCGTAGTAGTCCCCGGAGACGTTCACAAGGGGCCGGTACGAGACCGCGACATCGATCCGGTCGAGCGTGGGGAGCGTCTTCGGCAGGAGGGAACGTTGGGTCTCGGCGATGAGGGTCCACTCCCTGGACAGCGACGCGACCTCGAAGAGGTCCGATATC
>JBMOIK010000401.1:0-3850 GCA_049317365.1 Rectinemataceae bacterium
ACGCTTGGCGCTCTCCCGGAGCTAAAAACTACCCACAGATTCTGCTGAGGAACCGTTTTTGAAGGTAGCGACCACGGCCTTGAATGGAGGGATCTTCGCCGGCTCTATCTCGCTGGCTTTTTCGCGCACCCCAAAAGCGGTGACGAGGATCGCCACCATGGCCAGGACGCCGAAAAAGGCGCCCATCGCACTGTAGGAGGCATGGCGGTCGAGGCCAACTGATTTCAGGAAGAAGTCCGCCACCATCGTGGTCGTTGCCGCTCCGAGGATGTAGCCAATTACAGTGAAAACTTCCCGCACCGTGGTGATGGAAGTCCGCTCGTCGTAGTCCCTCGACAGTTCGGGGGTCAGGGCCGAGTAGTTCACGGTTATGATGGTATGGGCCGTGTCGAAGAGGAGGAATGAGACAAAGACCACCCAGAAGGCTGACATGCCGGTGAGCCCCGTGGGGATGGAGAAGAGCTGCCAGGTCAGGAGGGCAAGGGGGACGGCCCCGAAGAGGAGCCAGGGCCTGCGTCTTCCCCAGCGCGTCTTGGTGCGGTCCGACAGCCAGCCGAAGAAGGGATCGTTGACCGCGTCCCAGGTCAGTTTCCCGGCCATGAGGGCAGCACCGACGATGGCAGGATTGATGAGCGCCACATCGGTGTAATAGAACATGAGGAAAAACTGGGTGATGGCTGTAAGCATCGCCGCGCCCATGTCGCCCACCCCGTACATCAGCTTGACCCTTCCTGGAACCCTGTCCCCCATGGATGTTCCTTTCACGATTGCTCCTTTTGCTGGCGTGGTCCGGCCGATGGATCGGTTCCGGCTGCATCCGTGGTATCTGTCATGGCAAGGCGCGTGGCTGCGAGGAACTCGTCAGCGCGCACAACTTTGATGCGACTGGGCCCGCAAGCAGTGTACGCGCGATTGGCGTTCTTGCAATCGCAAAATTCATGATATTCTTCGCAGCCTGGCACGAAAGGTCCGGTACAGCCCGAGGAGAAGCCATGACAGAGATCTACGTGAGCACCGATGTCGAGACCGACGGCCCCATCCCCGGACCCCATTCCATGCTGAGCCTGGGTTCGGCGGCTTTCGTTGTATCTGGTGGAAGCAAGCAATTGGTGGCTACCTACGAAGCCGTCCTGGAGACCCTTCCCGCTGCCGAGGGCTATCCCGAAACCATGACCTGGTGGTCCAGGCACCCCGAAGCCTGGGCCGATGCCCGCCGCGAGCCCCGTCCGCCCGAGACCGTGATGGCGGAATACTCCGCCTGGATCAAGGCCCTTCCGGGTTCGCCGGTATTTGTTGCCTGGCCCCTCGGCTTTGATTTTACCTTTGTGAACTGGTACCTGTTCCGCTTCACCGGAACCATGCCTTTCAAGCACAACGGCATCGACATGCGGAGCTACGCCATGGCCATGCTCGGCGGCGACTATCGCCAGAACGGCAAGCACCGCCTCCCCTCCCGCTGGAAGGAGGCGCTTCCGCATACCCATCGTGCCCTCGACGACGCCATCGAGCAAGGCGGCCTGTTTTGCAATATGCTCCTCGAGAACAGGGCGAAACTCCCTCGCACCCCTTGATCAGCCACCGCATTCTTGCTAAAACTGATGCCTTTACGGGGAATTAGCTCAGTTGGTAGAGCGATTGGTTCGCAATCAATAGGTCACCGGTTCGAATCCGGTATTCTCCACAAGGAATTAGCAAAGCGAACAGGTGGAGAAAAGTCACTGTGACGGCCAACTGTTACGTGTTGCTGTTACGGAAATTTCCTAGCACTCACCGGTTTTTAGCGAAATGAAAATCAGGGAAGAGACGTTTACGAGGCCCGCGAAAGACGGGAGGCGGATTATTTATATCCGTATCGTGGACGTTGAAACGGCACGCGTCATACTCACCCGGTCAACCAGGACGACCAAAAAGTCGCAGGCGAAAGACTATATCCGGAGCCTTTTCGCGTCAGGCGAAGTCGAGAAGGCCGAGCGAATGCAGCGCGAAGGGTTGACCGCCGAGGCGCGCGAAGTCGAGCGAATCCGAGCCATGCCTTTTGCCCGCTTTGTCGCCCTTTTTTGGTCCGAGGATTCGCCCTACCTGGCCGCGAAACGGGACGCAGGCGCAGCGCTTTCGGCCATCTACACAAGCACGACAGCCCGAGCCGCCGCGCTCTTTATCGAGCCACACCCCGCATTCGGCCGCGTCGCCCTTCGTGACATTTCGCTTATCCAGATTGAGCGCTTTGTCAGGGAGTCACGGGCAGCCGGAAAGACGCCGGGGCAGGTCAACCGCGCGCTTGACGCAATGCAGACGCCCCTATCTTGGGCAATGAAACGCGGCCTTGTGGCTGAACCCTTCGCCCTGGCGGGCATCATGCGGCCCAAGGCAGGCAAGAAGGCGCGGGGCATCCTCAACGACGAGGAAGTCAAAGCGCTTGCCAACCTCGCGGCCGAGGACGAGACAAAGGCCCGCAAGCGCTTGAAGAAAGGCGAGGAACGAACCGACCGACCTGCAATTGACAAAAGGGTCAAAGGGCTTTGCTTGCTCGCTTTGCAAGGCGGGTTAAGGCGCGGGGAAATCCGGGCACTGGCATGGGCAGACGTTGACTTCGAGGCCGGAGCCATAACCGTCCGCCACAGCTTCACCAAGGCCGATGGCACGCACGCCCCGAAGGCCGGGAGCTTTGGCACGGTCCCGATTCCTGGCGAACTCAGGGCGGCCCTTCTGGCCCTCCTGGCCTATTGCCGCAGCCTTGGCCGCGCCGCGCCGGAGGATTACGTCCTGCCCAATGAGGAACGCGGGAAGCCTATCGCGGAGATTACCATTGACCGAGGATTCGACCGGGCCTTGCGGGCCATCGGGATCGACGAGGCAGAGCAGCGCGCTCGAAATCTTGTCTTGCATGGCGGCCGCCATTACTTCGCAACGCGCCTGGCGGACGCTATCGGCGACCGGGCCGCCTCCCGAATGACGCGCCATCGGAGCCCGGCGGCCTTCGCGGGATATGCCGACCACACCCGCGCCGACATCATCGACCAGGCACGGGCCGCGCTTGACCTTGGGAGCGGGGCCGGAACGGCGGGCCAAGCCGGTGCAGGCCGGGAAGTCTCACCACCCACCGCGAACGCTGGACAATGCGACAGGAGAAAGGGAACGGCTATAAGGAATTACGAGGCCGTGATAGTCCAGAATCTGCCGGGTTGATAGTCCAGAATCTGCCGGGTTGATAGTCCAGAATCTGCCGGGTTGATAGTCCAGAATCTGCCCCCTAACTTCTTAAGAGAACTACGAAAGAGAACATTAGCGTTGTTTGAATCGAGAAAGGCAGCCAACCCAGCCTTAATCTATCGAGGAAGGCCGCCCGAGGGGCAGCGAACACCCATAGCGGGGGCATAGCGTGCAAGGATTGGGGGAGGGAATCGAGTATCACGATTCTCAGCAGGATGATATTGCACTCTTGTCTCGAATAGGTAATTATTGCATATGCCCAGCCTAAACAAGGAAGACAGGGACCTGATCCGGTCAGAGGCAAGAAGACTGGCAATCCCGCCAGCGACTCTTGCAAAGAGAATATCCGGCGTCCCTCTCCGGAGACTTGAGGATTTTATATCTGGCCGCAGTGACGATACTGTCGCAGCTTGGGCTTTGAATCCTTTCATCTCTCAACTTTATGAGGGAGGCGCGCCACCGCCACATAAAGTGAACGTTGTTACCCGTCGAGGGGAAACGTTTGTTTCTTTGTGGGACGCACATGGCCACTTTTTGAGTGATTTTCGCATTCCTGTTTGAACCTTATCCGGCACTGTGCGGATTCTAGTATACCGTACAACCTAAAAGAACGGTTGACGAACCCTGATTGACTGCTATG
>JBMOIK010000402.1:0-3848 GCA_049317365.1 Rectinemataceae bacterium
AGATGACCATCCTGCGCCTCCGGTAGGCCCAGCACATATAACTAATTGTGACGAAATAGGAGGCCGGCAGGCGGTGCATCCCCACGATCTTCGTGTCCAGGAGGGTCGTCCTCCCTCCGAAGCCCATGGGACCGATGCCCATCATGTTCGCCTCCCGGGTGATCAGCTCCTCGAGCGTCGCGATCTCGGGGTCCCTGTGGCGCTCGCCGATGGGAGACAGGAGGGCTGTCTTGGAGGCGAGGTAGCCCGTGCCCCGGTCTCCCCCGATGGCGACGCCCAGGATGCCCGGAGCGCAGCCGAGGCCCTGGGCGCTGTGGATGGCGTCGAGGACGCAGCGATGCACGCCGGCGAGGTCCCGGCCGGCGCCGATGGACTCGTCGGGCAGGGAATACTGGGCGCCGACGTTTTCACAGCCGCCGCCCTTCAGCATGAGGTCGATGACAAGGGTTTCCGAATGCGAAGTCTGCTCCCCTGAAGCATCCCCGCTCGCGGCGAGCTCTTCGAGGGTCGCAGACTCTTCAAAGTGAATGGTTGGGAACTCCTCCCCTCCGAGGTTGGTGCCGGAGTTCTTTTCTGTGAGGGAATCGACAGCGTTGGGGCGCATGAAGGAGGCCTTGGTTGCCTGCACCATCGCGTTGCGGATCTGCTCCCGCATCTTCCGGGTGCTCCAGCCCTCGGGGTGGCGGACCCGGAAGATGGGCGTGCCGGTGTCCTGGCAGATCGGCGTGCCGTTTTTGCGGGACAGCTCTATGTTGGCGAGGATGGTCTCGAGGGCGCCGCGCGCGGCGGAACCGGGCTCTTCCACAAGGACAGCTTTCCTGAGGCTCGCCTCGACGTCGGGGGGAATGTCGGTGGATGTCCGCCGTATGAGTTCGAGGACCTTGTCGGTGATGTCAGGCTGCATGCAAGCCTCCCCTTCGGAGTTTCACGGAATTGAATGTACCCAGGCTCAGACTGCCCGGTAATAGTACCCGTAACGCAGCGAAGGGGCAAGGAAGTGCGAGACGCGGCTGAGCAGGCTGCGCCAGGATAGGCTGCGCGCTGGGCCTTCAGGAGCCTCTTTCCTGCTCCGCCAGGTTCCTCACCCACTTTTCCTTCCTGAGCCACCAGTGCGCGACCAGGGCCTTGGGGATGTCGGAGATCTTCGCGAGTCCAAAGAGGAGGACGGGTCCGATGGCAGTGAGGTTCGCGAGGGCCAGGACAATGGGAATGAAGACGCCGTAGGTTACGCCGACGTCGACCCAGATGCCCATGGTCGTATCGCCACCCGCCCTCGAGAGGGCGAACTGGCCGTTGATGTAGGCCCAGAGGGGGAGGTATATCGCGATGACGAATACGAGGCCGACCGTGACTGCCCGGGCGTCAGCGCTCAGGTTGCCGAAGACCAGGGGGACAATGGCAGTCGAGGAGGCCGCCACGATTCCGGCAGCCGCCCCGAAGACCGCCGAGCCCGACAGGAGCCAGCGCCCCTTTTTACGGGCCTCCTCCAGGTCCCCCGCCCCAAGCGTTGAGCCGACCATGACGCCGGTGGCTGTATGGATGCCCGGGAACACGAGGAAGAAGAGGTTTGCGATTGTCCATCCTGCAGCCATGCCGGCCACGGTCTCGGCGCCGCCCCGGCCATTGTAGATGGCTGTCACGATGGTCTCGGAAACGACCCAGGCGGTCTCCGAGATGAACATTGCAGCGGACTTCGAGAGCATGGAACGGAAGAGGGTGGTGTCGATGGCCAGGATGTTGCGCGGACGGACGGCGAAATCGGGCCTCCGGTAGGCCGCCCAGCCGATGAAGGCGAGGCACTCGACCACGCGGGCCACGACGGTGGCGACCGCTGCCCCCTGGACCTCGAGGCGGGGGAAACCCAGGTTTCCGTAGATAAGCAACCAATTAAGAACTGTCGCCAGGACCGCCGCGACGGAGGATATGACCAGGGGCGACTTGGTCCGGCCGATGTCGCGGAAGGAGGAGCCGATGGCCATGGAGATGCCGAAGGGGAGGGATCCGAGGCTGGCGAGCCTGAGGAAGCGCGCTCCCTCGGTCACGATGCCGGGATTCCTGCCTGAGCCGCCGAGCATGAAGCCGATGAGGACCTCGGGGAAGACGAGGCAGAGGACGAGGTGGATCGCGGAGAAGCTGAGGGAGAGCATCAGCTTGAAGCGGAAAGCCTGCCGCATTCCCTCCTTGTTGTTGGCGCCCCGGTGCTGGGAGAGGTAGATGCCGCCCGCCATGCAGGCGGTGCTAACGACCACGAGCCAGACGAAGTTGAGCTGGTTGGCCACGTTGACTGCCGCCATTTTTTCGTCGCCGAGGCCCGCCACCATGAAGTTGTCCACGAGGGAGATCATGGCGGTGATGAGCTGCTGGAGCATGACGGGGAGGACGAGCTTGAGGGCATCTCCGTAAAAGCGGAGGGGACCGAAGGCCGGGATCTGCGGTCTCGCGGCGGTCACGCTCAAAAAAGCCCTTCCTTGGCGCAGTAGTCGCAGAAGAAGCACTGGTCCTGCGTCACGCCGGGGAAGCTGTGGCCTTCGCGGCCCAGCCGCGTGCGGAGGGCACCGAGGCCCGTGCCGTAGCAGCTCCGCACCTGGACACTGGCTGCGGCATTTTCCATCAGGGTCGCGAAGGTTGCAGTTGCGATGTTTCCGAGGATGAGGCCTGGGTTTTCATTGGCGTAGCCGCAGCAGGGTGCCACATCTCCGCCTGGGTGCACGAAGAAGAGATTGCCCGGACCCGCGCAGAGGTCGTCCTTGAACCAGCCTTGGGATTTCCAGGCTCCGGCTGCTTCGGGATCGGGGCAGGCTGCGAAGGAGCGGTCGAATCTGATAATGCGGACAAAGAGGGCTTCGGGGAGGTCCTCACCCTCGTCGCCGCGTTCCCTCCATGCCCTGTCGGAGATGGCCGTGACTTCACCTGGGGCCGCGACCGGGAGGCCCTCGCCGTCTTCCAGCGGGCCGTCTTCAAGCGCGACGCCCGGAAGGGTCGCCCCGAGGGCCTCCACGATGTCGGCGAGCTTTGCCTCCCAGGCGGTTTCGTCCCCGGCGCGCACGGAGATGATTTCCACGCAGTCCCTCCGGCCTCGAAGCTCGAAGGCAGTCTCTATGAATTGGACGAGCTTTTCGCTCTCCTGGGGGTGCCAGGAATCGATGCTGAGGCCGTAGGTTCCGTCGAAGCCAGATTCCTCGACTGCCATAAGCGCCGCGCGGAGATCTGAGGGATTCCTGTGCCAGACCCCGTTGGTCATCAGGCGGTCGAAGACCATGCCGTGCCCGACGGCAGCACGCGCGATGCCGGCGATGAAGTCGGGTCGGAGGAAGGGTTCCCCGCCTGAGAAGCCCACGCGGTCGATGCCCGATGCGGCACAGTCGCCCAGGAAGCGGAGTGAGGCACCGAGGTCGAGGAGCTCCGGGACACGAGTCACTCTGCAATGGGCACAATTAAGATTGCATTGCGCCGTCGGAGCGAAGATGACTTCCTCGGGAGTGAAGGAATTCACGCCGGGTCCCGATGGCGACAGCCAGAGCGGGTTGGCCCGCTGGCCGGGGAGGGGACCGCGCGTGCGGGAGCAGGGGCAGCGAGGCGTCGGAGGACTGTGGCGGGCATGGGAGTGACTATAGCTTTTTTGCGCTGTCTTCGGGAACGGGGCAACTGCCGCTACGAGGAAGGGATGAGGGCCAAGCCCCGGCCTCGGAGGGAGCCAAGCTGGGCCAGGGAGAGGCCCGACAGTTCCGCGAGGGTCCCGAGTTCCATGCCCGCAGGGTTTTCAGAGAGTTCACAGAGGGCCGCGCGGGCCTTTGCGGCGGCCTGGGGAGAGGGGAGGGTCTCAGAATCGGGTTGGCCTCGGCGCGACC
>JBMOIK010000403.1:0-3831 GCA_049317365.1 Rectinemataceae bacterium
CCGGCTTGGCCAAGGTCGCCAGGGGATCGAAGCGTTCCCGGGCGTCGCGGAAGAATACAAGGCGGTCCTGAACCACCCTTCGAAGGGATTCTGAGAGGCCCAGATCCTGGATGTACATGGAAGCTTCGTCGGTCGAGAAGACAAAATTGCCGAGGGCGAGGTCGAGGAGCCAGTCGCTCGCTTCAGGCGGTCGCTCTTTCGGGGAGTAGACCAGGTACTTCGCATCCCCATCTCCACGAAGCAAGGCATGACGCACCATGAACTCGTTGTTTTCAAGCTCTATCTTCTGGATATCGCCCTGTTTGTAACCAGCAAAGACATCCCGCATCATCCCCTGAGGATCGTACCAGAAGACTATCCGGTGTTTCGCGAAGTGGCGGCCAAGGGCCTCATATACCTTTTCTGACATTCGATCTCCTCAACATCAATCCTGGTACCCAATTACATACCTAGTTAGAATACCAGGCTGCTCATCCACATGCTGGCTCGAGCATTCTCGTTCATCTCATTCTTCTATCGGCCTGGCAATCCAGGGGCCGGGAGCTATCCACTTCGTAGTTGCAGAAGATGTGCCTTGGCCGGGTATCGCGAAAGGAACGAGGAAGCAGGCGAGGTGGACGAGGACATCAGAAAACAACTCGGGGCTGTGATCGAGCTTCATGCGGGAGCGAAAAGCCTTCCACTGGACCTGCTTGGCCTGGGCAAAGTCCTGGGGAAAAAATCCCAATCCAGCAAGGTCAGTGCCCCGCTTCTCGAAGGTCAGGCGGAGCGCTTCACGAAGCGTGCTAGCATCGAAGTCGAATTGACGGGAAAGCAACCAGATGTCGAAGAAGTCCTTCATCCGGCTGTTCAAACTCCCGAGTTTCACCATCGCTTGGCCCTTCTCCGCAATCGCACTCTCTCGGCTATAGCAGAGTAGCTCCGGCGCAGGCAGGGCGAGGATAGTCGGAAACAGAAGCCTTTCGGGGTCAGGAAAAACCACATCGCCGAAACCGATATCCAGTCTCATGTTGATGCGCGCGGAGTCGAGATGGGCCAGAAAGGTGACGCGGATGCCGTGGTAATCGGCATCTTCGGTGATTCGAGAGGTGGCGATGGTCGCAGTATCGAAGAGGATTCCATCCTCTGGAACCTGAATGCCGATGACACTTCGAACCATTGACTGTATCGCCGCTTCGGCGTTGTCGAGCTTCCCGAGGAGGTCTATGTCCATTGTCGAGCGCGACTCGATGGCATGCCACACGCTGAGCATCATGGCGCCTTTCAGGACAAAGCGATCGGCATAGAGTGATTGGGCGAGGCGGAAGAGAAAGCGCTCCATAGCAAAATACTGGAGTAATTCGTTGAAAGGGCGTCCATCCTTCCTAGACTTGTCCAGGAGACGTTGCCGAATCGAGGCGGGAATGTTCCGCGTCGCTTCCTTGCTCATAGCCCCGCCTCGAGGTAAGGGAGCATGGCCTTTTCGACGTCGCAGATGCGGGCATAGTCCATTATAAGTCCGGGCCTGGTGTTTCCTGCATCCTTGTAGAGTTTGAGGGCTTCAAGGAATACATCCATTCCAATCTTGTTGCGGAAGCGAAAACAATCGGCAAGGGTCTTTTCCCGGTCGTATATGCGAATGCGAACACCGTCCTGCTCATGGACTTCAATCCCGGCCTCATAGGCTTGGCCCGAGAAAAAGAAATGGCGAACCGGAGGGGTGGTGATGGTCGGTGCACGGCTGCCACGGGGAAGAGCTATGTAGATTTCATGGGGTACCTGCGTCGTCAGATCATGAAAGGAAAGGGCTGAAATCAGGCAAACGACAGCTTTGGGGTAGCGCAGGCTCACGATGCAGAGATCGGGTTCTTGGTGCTCGGGAAGCTCAGCCAGACGATAGAGTCCCCGAGAGACCTGAACGATTATTCCCTTATCCCGCATGGAATAGAGGACAGATCGAGAAGTTCCTCCTTCCAGGGCTTGGCTCATCCTGAGTTGCCCGCCATGCTGTCGAAACAGGTCCACAGCCATCTTGTTTGCCATTAGGACATAATGCTAACACTTGCAGGTGGGTGTATGCAATATGTACTGCCGCTTTTTCATTTCTACACCCCCACACATGATGATACCCAGTTAAATACCTAGATCGAATACCAGTACCTAGATCCCAACTTTGCGCCACAGCGCATCGGGTCCGGGCTTCAGCACGGCGAGCTTCCCCTCGCCTCGGAGGTCCTTCACCGCCTTGCGGACAGTCTCGAGACTGATACCGGGACACTTCGCGGCCAGATCGGCCATGGAGAAGGTCTCTGGGAGGGTCTCGAGGGCGAGAAGGATGCGCTCGCGTTTTTCTCCACGCGGAGGCTTGACGCTCGTAGCCCGCGCTTCGAATTCCTTATAGGCGGCTTTGAGTATGAAGAGGAGGTAGTTGATCAGGGGCCAGGGGTCATGGCTTCCCTCGTGCCAACCAATAAAAGAGAGTTCGAGGGTCTCATAGTAGCGTTCCTTGTTTTCCTCGATGAGGCGTTCCAGGCTGATGTAGCGTCCAACCTCATAGCCGGCAGCAAGAAGCATGAGGACCAGGAGGAGGCGGGAAACGCGCCCGTTGCCATCACGGAAGGGATGGATGCACAGGAAATCCAGGTTGAAGGCGGCGATCGCGAGGAGAGGATGGACAGTCCGCTCTCGGAGGCATTGGTCAAAGTCCACCACGAGGCGTCCCATTGCATCGGGGGTTTGGGCAGCAGGCACCGTGTGGAAGCGGACACGCTCCCGCCCGTCGGGATATTTTTCGATGATGTCGCTGTCGCGGTCCTTGTACAGTCCAGCATCCCAGATCTCTCCTCGAACGAGGGCATGGAGAGACTTGAAGCTTGTCTCCGCCACAGGGAGCGAGGCCGGGGAGCCGAAGATGAGCTCGAGGGCCTTCTTGTAGCCCTGGATTTCCTCTTCGTTCCTATCCCTCACCTGCGAGCCACCGGCAAGGAGGGGCATGATCCGCTCCCGGTCCATTTCGACGCCTTCGATGCGATTGGAGGATACCGCGCTCTCTATGATCGCGAACTGCTTGAGGCTGTTCAGTATTTGAGGGCTCTGCCGAGTATAGAGTTCCTGGAGGCCGCGGGCCTCGCCTATGTCCGCCAGATACCAGGCAGAGGAGGCGGGCACCTGATCGAAGTTCTGGAGGAATCGGTGCAGGGTTCCCGGCATGCCGCTCTGGTCCTTTCCTGCTGGCTTCATTCCCCCTCCTTTGGCATGGGCTGTTCGAGAATAACTCTCACAGATCCTCCGACCGATCTTTGATCTCGATCTTGAACTGAAAGCCCTCGAAGGAAGTCAGCATTCTGCCAAGTTGTTCCCATTTGTAAGGTTTCCCATCGATGATGAGGAGGGGCATCCGGCCAGCATCGCCTTCCTCGGGATCCCAGTCAATCCAGCCACGGATCTTGGTGCCCTTGATTGCCTCGCCATAGGAGGCAACCTCGAGGTGCTTGCGCTGGAGGGCCTTCCTCATCCGCTTGACGAGGTCTTTGTAGAGTCCGGGGCAATCCTCTGGATCGCCGAGGATCTGGAATCGATACCCGGGATCCGCGGCGGGCTCCCAGGATTCGATGGAGATGCCATCGGGATAGACCCTGACGGCGAATTCAAAGCGATGGGACTTCCCATCTGCATCGGCCAGATCAAGGGGAGGATACTGCGAGGGAAGGATGTCGATGCCAACGGAGGGCCCCATTTCGCGGTTGAAGCAGTCGAGGCAGAGGAGCTCGCCTTGTTCGCCTTCAACGCGGACCACGGAGACGGATCTCTCCGGACAGTCGATTGTGCTGCCGCAGCGTTCGCAGCGGTCAT
>JBMOIK010000404.1:0-3822 GCA_049317365.1 Rectinemataceae bacterium
CAGGGATTCCGCGCCAAACGCAGTCTATTCAGTCAGTCAAAAATGCGCGCCGACATGCGCGGAGCGCGGGGAAGCTCCGGACAAACCCTACTCGGGGAAGTTCAATATCCGCATTCCTCCCGAGCTTCACGCAAAAGCCGCGAGCAAGGCACAATCACTCGGGGAATCCTTGAATGACTTTGTCAGGAAAGCGATTGAGGATGAGGTGAGCGCGGGGGCGGTTGTGTGAGCGAGGACTATGAAGCGTGGGAAGGCTCCGACCTTCAGCGCGAGATTGCGGCCATGACGACTCCCGGAAAGCTTGTCCGCGCCTAGCGGGCGCGCGCTGGCCTCTCCCTCGTTCAGCTTGCCTGGCTGTCGGCACGAAATATCCGAACCTGTCCGCCATCGAGAATGACCGCCGCGTCATTGGCGTGGCTATCGCGAAGAAGCTCGGTGCAGCCTTGAATGTGGACTATACGAAGTTCCTTGGGTAGGGTGGGGATACCGTTACCATACGGATTCCGCAGAACCTGAGCTCACTGCTGCCGATCCTCGAATCCATTGATCCTTCCGTCGTTCGACATGGTCTCGACCCGCCAGTCATCGGCCAGGCGCTTCATGAAGAACCTGACACAATTCGGCGACTAATAAATTATCAGGCTCGAAACAAGGTCTCGGCTTCGGCTTTGGCCTTCTTCGGGTAGGCCCGAAGCTCCAGCCCCATACCGATATCGTCCAGGTATTCAATCAGTGTTGAGAGTTTCCAATCCGTTCGCTTCTCTAGCCGAGAAGCCGAGGTCTGCGTGAAGTGCTTCATATCGGACTGCTTCTGAATCTATAGCAGGCACAGGAACGTTCCGCCCTCTGAAGCTCACTCTGAAGGTACGACATGGCCGTGAGAGCCGAACGCCTGTCCCCAAAGTGCTGCGCACTTTGACTTACAAAAAACAAAGCCGATTCCAGTAGGAATCGGCTTTGACCTTTTAGCAGGGACAGGAAGTCCTGTCCCCTCGCGCCTTTGGCGCTCGACCTACAACAAAACAAAGCCGATTCCAGTAGGAATCGGCTTTGACCTTTTAGCAGGGACAGGACTCGAACCTGCGACCTCCGGGTTATGAGCCCGACGAGCTGCCAACTGCTCTACCCTGCGACGTGATGGGGGGACATTATAGGAACACGGGCGTTTAGTCAATGGGAGCAGTTGCATCCGGGGAAAGGGCTTTTCAGGTTTGCTGCATCACAGGAAGGGAATGAGGGGCATGAGGAGCACAAGCAGTACGGCCAGGAGGAGGGCTGGGAGGAAATCTCCTGTCTTGAGCTTTTTCAGGTCCAGGAGGTTGATCCCTATCATGATGACGAGGGCGCCGCCGACGCCGGTCAGTTCGGCGAGCATGAGGTCGTCCACCCAGGGTTTTACCCATACCGAGATGATGGTGAGGAGTCCCTGGTAGACAAGCACGCTGAGGGCCGAGAAGGCGACGCCGACGCCCATGGCGCTCGCGAAGAGGATGGAAATGAAACCGTCGAGTACGCTCTTGGTGAGGATGAGGGAGTAGTCTCCCTCGGTCCCTGCCTTGAATGAGCCGACGATGGCCATCGCTCCTGAACAGAAGAGCACCGAGGCTGACAGGAAGCCAAAGGCAAAGCTGGAATCCTCGCCTCCCTTGGTAAAGCGGCGTTTCAAGAGCTCGCCAAGCTTGAGTATCGCCCCCTCGATATCAAGGAGGGTGCCCATGAGGCCTCCTCCTATGAGGGCGATGGCAAAAGCGAGGATGTGGGTAGTCTTGAGCGCCATCTGGATTCCAATGGTGAGCGAGACGATTCCCGCTGCAGTGAATATGGCAAGTTCGTAGCGCTTCGACAGGCCTTTTCTCAGCAGCAAGCCGATCAGGGAACCGACGATGATGGCGACTGCGTTGATGATCGTGGCAAGCACGGGAGACTCCTCAGGGTCCGACTCAAGGCGGTCCCGCTTCGAGGCTTGACCGCTGGAAAACGAGTATAGCATAATCGGAAAGGATGTTCGGCGAGACCGGACACGGTTCACCACGGAGTTCCCACCATGACGAAAGCCCCATTCCGCCGCCTCTGTGCCTTGGCATTTTTCGCGGTCACAGCCTTCCTGCTCGGCTCCTGCGCCTCCGCGCCCGTAGTGATCCCTCCGGATCTTGGGGCAGATGCCCTGGTCCAGCGGGGCCAGGAAGCGGCGGACGCGTCCAACTGGGAGCTTGCGGTCCGCTACTATCAGGCACTCGCCGAAAACTGGGGGAGCGATCCTGCCAAGCTCCTGGTCTCCGAGTATGAGATCGCTTTCATCCGCTACAAGCAGGGCAATTCCGAGGAGGCCCGGAAGGGCTTCATGGCGGTGCTCGCCCGCTACCAGGCCCCCGATGCCGCGTCGCTCCCGCCTCGCTACAAGGTCCTCGCGGGCAAGATCCTCGCGAGCCTGAAGTAGGAGGCTCATGATGGGCATGGAGGCGACTAAGGTAATCGGCATCTCTGGCGGCTCCGGCTCCGGCAAGACGACGATCGTCCGGAAGATTTCGGAGCTGGTGTCCGACTTCGTTTTCATACCACAGGACAACTATTATAAATCTGCGGGACACATCTCGAATTCCAACATCACCGCCTTCAACTTCGACCACCCCGACGCCTTCGACAATGCCTTGCTCATCGAGCACCTCGACCTCCTCAGGGAGGGCAAGCCGATAGATATGCCCGTCTATGACTTTGTGTTTCACAAGCGGCGCGAGGAAACCATCCACGTCGAACCCCGCAAGCTCGTGATCTTCGAAGGGATCATGATCTTCACGAACCGCGAGGTCCGCGAGCGCATTGATCTCAAGATCTTCGTCGACACGCCTGATGACATCCGCTTCATCCGGAGGCTTACCCGCGATATCAAAGAGCGTGGCCGGACCCTGGATTCGGTCATCGAGCAGTACCTCACGGTCGTGCGACCCGGCCACTACGAGTTCACCGAACCCACCAAGCAGTATGCCGACATGATCATTCCCGAAGGGGGGCAGAACGACAACGCGCTGACTGTCCTGGTTACCTTCATCAACTCCATACTGGGGGCGAAAGGCTGAGCCCATGGCCGCGAACCGCTTCTCAGGAGGAGGGCTCGCGATGCCGATACTGAAAAGAGGCGGCTCTGGGATGCAAACAAAGCCGGTGGAGACCCCAGGACCATGACATACCGGAACGTGAAGGCCTTCATTGATTTCGGTGGCACGGTCGGTGCCGCCCTCGCCTTCCTCGTGGTACCCATTATCGCGGTTACTGGCGGCCTCTCGCCCTGGTGGACCATCTTCCTGTCCGCCATCCTTTTCATCGGGCTCTACCTCGGACGCGACATCATTGTCATGCGCATCGAAGGTGCCGTTCGGCGGCGGAGGTTCGGGAGACCCGAGACCCGGGTCATCCTCGACTTTGCCGCGCGTATCGGCCAGTCCTTCACGATCCTCGACCTCGTCGATGCCATCAGGGAAAATCTCGAAAAGGCAGCCGACATGGGAGCCATCCTCGTCCGATCCAACACCTGGGAGATCATCTACCAGAGCCCTACGGCGGCTGCGACCGATACAGGGATCCACGACACCCTTCAGCGGAACTTCCGCGAGTGGTCCGAGGGCTTCTGCTTCTTGAAGGAAGACTTCTCCATCAGCAACGAGAATGTCGGAGCCAGGGGCTTTTTCGTGTATTCGAAGGGCTTTCACCTGTTTTTCCTGACCCGTCTGTGCAGCCTGATCGAGCTCGAGGCCTTCCGCACGCTCTATGGGGAACTCCGCATCTATTTCGATCGGGTCATCACGATATCGGACCTCTTCGAGGTCG
>JBMOIK010000405.1:0-3816 GCA_049317365.1 Rectinemataceae bacterium
ACCGGGTCGTGGTAGAGGAAGGCACGGCCCGCGCCCCAGGGCGAGGCCAGGGAGCGCAGCTTCGATTTTGGGCCCCCGAAGATAAAGGCCTCGATGATGCCCGACTCGGCACTCATCATCGTCAGGACCCGCGCTCCCGAGGGTACTTCCTTCATCCTGAGGGCGAGGACTTCGTGAACCTGGTTGCGGTTGGACATCGCTTCCTTTCGTGGCAGGCGGATAGTAACGTGGCGAGGGCACAATAGCCATGAAGGGGTTGCGCCCACTCGCGGCCTCAATCCAGGTCTTCGAAGACCTCCGAAGGCCTGAGCGAAAAACCTTCCACGACCTTCGAGGCAATGCTGTCTATCCCGAGGTCATGCTCCCAGAGCGTGCCCTCGTCAAAGAGCCCCGCTTCGGTCCGCCTGAAAATCATGATGGTCTTGGCATTCGGATCGACCACCCAGTACTCGCGGACCCCGTGCTTTTCGAAGAGGCGGAACTTGTCATTCAGGTCCTTTTTCGTCGTTGAGGGCGACAGGATTTCCACCGCGAGCTCCGGCGCTCCCCAGGCGAACTTTTCCTTGATCTTCGTCTTGTCACAGAAGACCATGAGGTCGGGCTGGACAACATTTCTGACTCGCTCTGGCGGCTCCTCACCTTCATACAGGAGGACGTCGTAAGGAGCGATGAATACTTCACAGGTCTTGCCCTTGAGGTATGCCCCGAATAGGAGATACAGTCTCCCGATAGTTTTTTGATGGCGTGTTGTCGGAGCCGACATGGCCCACGCGACTCCCTCGATCAGCTCCCAGCGTTTGCCATCCGGCCACGAGCGGTACTGGCCGTAAGTGAATGTGTCTTTATGTTCCATGAAGTTTTGCCTCCATTGGCAAATGGCGAAACTTCGCGCGAGGCTACGGCCTCGCGACGGCTCCAATCATCTGGATACCTCCATAGTACCAGTACGCCCGGAGGGTGGCTATGGAATTCAAAATGGCAGGGGAAAACGGAAAAATCTTAACCCACAGGGCGTATTCGGCTCGATCTGCTGGAAGCCCCCGAGTCACGGCCTCAATCCAGGTCTTCGAAGACCTCCGAAGGCCTGAGCGAAAAACCTTCCACGACCTTCGAGGCAATGCTGTCTATCCCGAGGTCATGCTCCCAGAGCGTGCCCTCGTCAAAGAGCCCCGCTTCGGTCCGCCTGAAAATCATGATGGTCTTGGCATTCGGATCGACCACCCAGTACTCGCGGACCCCGTGCTTTTCGAAGAGGCGGAACTTGTCATTCAGGTCCTTTTTCGTCGTTGAGGGCGACAGGATTTCCACCGCGAGCTCCGGCGCTCCCCAGGCGAACTTTTCCTTGATCTTCGTCTTGTCACAGAAGACCATGAGGTCGGGCTGGACAACATTTCTGACTCGCTCTGGCGGCTCCTCACCTTCATACAGGAGGACGTCGTAAGGAGCGATGAATACTTCACAGGTCTTGCCCTTGAGGTATGCCCCGAATAGGAGATACAGTCTCCCGATAGTTTTTTGATGGCGTGTTGTCGGAGCCGACATGGCCCACGCGACTCCCTCGATCAGCTCCCAGCGTTTGCCATCCGGCCACGAGCGGTACTGGCCGTAAGTGAATGTGTCTTTATGTTCCATGAAGTTTTGCCTCCATTGGCAAATGGCGAAACTTCGCGCGAGGCTACGGCCTCGCGACGGCTCCAATCATCTGGATACCTCCATAGTACCAGTACGCCCGGAGGGTGGCTATGGAATTCAAAATGGAGGGAGAAATCGGAGGATTTCAGATTGAAAAGGCTGTTTGACAAAGCTCAGGAAGGCGCGCAATATCGGATACTGTTTGCAAAATCAAGGAGAAAAATACATGAAGTGCTCTCGCTTCACCGTCGGATGCCTGTTCCTGATGGTTTTTCTAGGGTCCTGCCAGCTGTTCCAGGCCCCCGAAACAAAGGTTCCAGCGACTGGCATCACCCTGAACAAGGCAACAAGCAGCCTCCTTATCACGGGGACAGAGACGCTTGTTGCCTCGGTAACTCCGACCAACGCGAGCAACCAAGGCCTCGCCTGGACTAGCTCGGACGCCACGGTTGCTACAGTTACAGCAAGCAGTGAGGTCGGACTCGTGACCGCCGTGGGCGTAGGCAGGGCGACAATCAAGGCAACGAGCAAGGATGGGGGTTATTCCAAGGAATGCGTGGTGACGGTGACGCTCACTGCCGTCGCCGTCACTGGCCTCTCCCTCGACAAGATCTCGCTTGAGCTTGTTTTCCCTGGTGCTGACAGCGCTGCCCTTGTGGTGACAGTCACGCCAAACGATGATACAGGCTTCTAGCGCAAGAAGTCTGCGGTATTCGGGCGAAAAGGCCGCTGAAAGCCAGGAAAGCGGTCATAGGGCCAGGGCCAGGCGGAGTTGTCCATTGGCCTCGCGCAGGGCTTCGTGTGCACAACTAGAATCGCCCGATTGCGGTGGGGGCGGCAACACAACATCCAGGCTTGCCAGCGGTCCAGACGGGTGTATACTCACTTCATCAATAGCTTTTTAGAGTTGCCATGAAAGCAACAACATCATGGTTCGCCTTGCTCGTTCTTGCCGTATTCGCGTTCATGCCCGAAATTTGTCGCTTTCTTGGAATCGTCATCCTCATGCCTTTTTCCGAACATAAGCCAGGACTTCACGGGAATCCCCCCGCTCGTCTAGTATGCAGTCATGGTGTTTTTGGTATCAGCGCGCTACGTGGATGGCTTTCGGGTTCATCTTTGCTTTGACTCAGGCGAAGAAGCCGTCGTTGATCTTCATGATGCGGTATTCAGCTACGAGGCGGCGAGACCACTCCGTTCTCCGGAAATCTTTGCCCACTTTCATCTGACGAGCTGGCCAACTCTTGCCTGGGACTGCGGCTTCGATCTTGCACCTGAATATTTATACGAGTTGGCTACGGGCAAGAAACCAGCGTGGGCGGAATAGGGCTTCGCTGGACACTCCCGAAGGTGAGAAACCCCCGGGGTCAGACCCCGGCCGACAGACCCCCACCTCGAATTTTCTCCTCGAATTGAAGCATAGGCAGGTCTTCCGTGCGTACTGAACGCAGGAGGAGCTATGCCTACAATCTCGATGTTTTTCGGGATTCTCATTTCAATGTTCACCGGAACAAGGGAACATCGACCGCCCCATATCCGTGCGGACTATGGCGAATTCTCTGCGTCCTTTGATATACTCACAGCAGGGAGGATCGAGGACAGTCTGCCGCCTCGCCAGAGTCGGATGGTCATGGCGTGGATACAGATCCACAGTGAGGAGCTCTTGGCCAACTGGACCCTCGTAGAGGGGCGCGGGGTACTTTTCACGATTGACCCTCTTAAGCAGGAGCCACAATGCTACCGCCTCGTATCACGAGTGTCGCAATTATTCCCCCCACAAAGCTGCGCATGGAATACAAGGATGGCCAGGTTCGCATCTTCGACATGGAACCGCTTCTCGACAAGGGTATTTTCCGCGAGCTTCGGAACCCTTCGCTGTTCGCAAGCGCAGGGCCTTATCTGAATTCGGTAGCCTGGGCCAATGGCGCTGACGTGGACCCGGAGTGGCTCTATGAGGATTCCGTGCCGGAATAGCCGATGGGCGCTCCCATCGGTCCGACCATCAGGCGGAGCGGGCGAGAAGGACTACGTAGTTCTTGCCATAGGCCTTGGCGCAGGCGGGGCAGGTCGTATAGAAGGCAAAGAGCTCCTTGAAGGCAAAGCCCCTTTCCTTCGCGAGGGCCGTGATGCCTTTATACCAATTACCCATGTTATTGTAGGGGCCTTCGAAGACCTTGGCCAGGA
>JBMOIK010000406.1:0-3816 GCA_049317365.1 Rectinemataceae bacterium
CCTGCAATATCTTGTGACAAGGAGCGGCGGTCGCATTGTCAATGCTTCCGGCCCCAATGGCCTCGGAGACCTGGCCTTGGCGCTCGGCAGGACCAGAAGCGCGAAATACAAGTTCTCCTTCGACTCCGCCGGTGATGATGACTTCGGTTCGAGGCAGTTGACAGTCTCGATCGAGGCATATCTCAACCAGAAGAGCGGGAGGGATGAACTCGGATACTATGCTCCCCTTGAGTAGTCTGAACCGCGCTTGACTTTTTCCCGGAGTTCCTGATAGGGTACGGACGTTGTTGCTGCCATCTTAGCTCAGTCGGTAGAGCGCGTGACTTGTAATCTCGAGGTCCTCGGTTCGATTCCGGGAGATGGCTCGAGCGGATATGAGCAGGACGATCTGGGGGAGATTCCCGAGTGGTCAAAGGGGGCAGACTGTAAATCTGTTGGCTACGCCTTCGAAGGTTCAAATCCTTCTCTCCCCAGGCTGGCCCCCTCGTAAGAGGGGGCTGTTTTATTAAGGGGGCAAGGCTTGGAAGAACCGTTCTATGCCAAGGGGCTCCGTTTTTCTTGTTCGAGGTGTTCGGCGTGCTGCACCGGTGAGCCCGGGCATGTATTTCTTTCCAGCCCTGACATCAGAAGGCTTTCTGCGGCCTTCGGCATCGGTACACAAACCTTCTACGAGCGGTATTGCCGCCTGATCGACCTTGGCGACTGCCACGCGGTAAGCCTGACTGAAAAAACCGACAATTCCTGCGAGTTCTGGGGCGATGAAGGCTGTACCGTATATGAAGCCAGGCCTGTCCAGTGTTCAGCCTATCCATTCTGGTCGACCGTTCTTGCGTCTGAAGAGTCCTGGAACGAGGAAGCGAAGAGCTGCCCAGGGATGCGTAATGGAGATCTTCACTCAAGGGTCACGATCGAGGAAGCCTTGTACGCACGACGCGCTGCCGGGATCATACGCATTGGCAGGGATGACGCGAAGCATCCCCGGAAACTTGCGATCAATCGCTATCTTGGACAATGAGGCGGCGCACGAGAAGGATGCTGCGATGAAAGCGGCTGAGGAAGGGCAGTCCGGGAAGGAGCGCTCTGGCAATGATGGATCCATTCCACAAAGGGATCCCTTCATGCTTGCGCTTTCCTTGCCGGAAGCGATTCTCCTGTACCGGCGAATCGGCGAGGAAAATTCCTCCTTGCAGCCACTTCGCCGACACCTCCGGGACTATCTCTATGCGCAGCTGACCATCGAGGAGCTGGAAGACTCCTTCGGATGCCATTGATGCATGGAGGGCCCTGGTGCGCGGAACCTTTGACAATCAGCCTGGGATCAGGAATCATTTACCCTGCATTGACGCTTCCAGCCCAGGTAGCTGCAGGTTTCGAATCTCACCGAAGCGAGGTGCCCGTTGAGGAGTAGATGGATTCGGCCCGCACTCGCGATCATCGCTGCGCTTGTCCTCACATTTGTGGCCTTGGCAGCTGTCACCCTTGGTCCTGCCTCAATTCCCCACGAGGGAAAGCTGTTCGAAATCAGCAAGGGCGCATCCGCTTCCAGGATCTCCACAGAGCTTGAGGGTGCCGGCATCGTGAAGTCAGGATTCGCCTTCAGCCTGCTCATGAAGATCAACGGTGCGGCAAGCCATATAAAGGCGGGGCGCTACAAGGCACAGCCGGGAATGACGGCAGCCGGAATACTCTCGATGATCCGCGAGGGCAGGCAGGAACTGGAACGGGTGACTTTCAAGGAGGGTGGAACCCTCTCTGAGGTGGCAAGCCTCCTTGAAGCACGCGGTATCGCAGCAGCGGCTGATTTCTCGAAGGCGGCGCACGACAGGGAACTGCTCGCCCGGCTTGGCGTTCAAGGAAATTCCGCGGAGGGATACCTCTTCCCTGATACCTACCTCTTCCCCCTGGGTTTTGGAGCTCCTGCAGTCCTGGCCTCGATGGTGGGCCGGTTCAACGAGAGGCTCAAGGAGATCGCGGGAAGCGAGGCGATGAAGGGCGAAGACATCCGGGACAAGGTGGTGCTCGCCTCGATCATCGAGCGTGAATACCGCCTGACCGAGGAGGCGCCCCTCATCTCCTCGGTCTTCGTGAACCGGCTCCGGATCGGCATGGGACTGCAGTCCTGCGCGACTGTCGTCTATGTGATCACCGAGCGCCTCGGCAAGCCACATCCCGAGATCGTCTACGACCGGGACCTGAAGCTCGACGATCCTTATAATACGTACATTCATCGCGGCCTTCCTCCAGGTCCCATCTCGAATCCGGGAATGGTCGCGCTTCGTGCTGCCTTCGAACCCGCATCGACGAAGTGGCTCTATTTCCGTCTTGTCGATCCGGAAAGAGGCGCACATCATTTCTCATCCACCCTCGAAGAGCATCTAGGCGCAGCCCGCCTGGCAGTCAAGCGCTGAGGCGAAGGTGGGCAAAATTCCGGAGTCTACGATCCAGGCAGTCATGGATCGCACGGACATCGTGGCTGTGGTAGGGGAGCATGTCCGCCTTGCACGCGCTGGCAAGGAGTACAAGGGCCTCTGTCCCTTCCATGGCGAAAGGACTCCATCCTTCTTCGTTGTGCCAGAAAAGGGCATCTTCTACTGCTTTGGCTGTGGGAAAGGTGGAGATGCAGCCCGATTCCTGATGGAATTCGAGAAGCTGAGCTATCCTGAGGCTATCCGCGAGCTCGGCGCAAAGGCAGGTGTGGTTGTTGAGCAAGGGCTGCCGGAACTCAGCGACGGGGCAGATCGAGAGCGAAACGACCTTTTTGAACTCTACGACCGTCTATCCCAGACCTTTGCCTGGATGCTCGAAACCCAGGGCGCAGCTAGCCAAGCCCGCGAATTGCTGCTGAAGAGAGGGATCGGAGATCAGGTCCGAAAGGACTTCAGGCTTGGCTATGCCCCCTCTGACCACTCATGGCTCGCGGGTTTTCTAGGCAAGAAAGGGTATTCTCCGGAATTCCTTGCCTCGTCCGGCCTGTTTTCCAGTCGGCATCCGGAGTGGCCGCTCTTTGCTGACCGTCTTGTTTTTCCCATCATGGACAGCCGGGGACGCTGCGTATCCTTCGGAGGGAGGTTGCTCAACGGCGAGGGCCCCAAGTACCTCAATGGTCCTGAGACGCCGATCTATCGCAAGCAGGACAATCTCTTTGCCTTCGATCGTGCGAAGGATGCGATACGTGCATCCAATCGCGCGATCATCTGTGAAGGCTACATGGACGCCATCTCATTCCACGCGGCAGGCATCAAGGACGCGGTGGCCCCGCTTGGGACGGCCTTTACAGACCGCCAGGCAAAGCTTGTCCGCCGGCTCGCCGAGGTAGCCGTTTTCGCCCTTGATGCCGATGAGGCTGGCCAGAACGCGATCGCGCGCTCATTGCCCGTCGCCATCCGCGCAGGAATCGATCCACGGGTGGCGCTTCTGCCTGGAGGCAAGGACCCCTCTGAAATTCTGGAAAAAGAAGGCCCTGAGGCGTTGCACAAGGTCATGGAATTCACTATAAATGCTGGGGATTTTCTCGTCAGGAGGGCACGCCTTTTGTTTGACGTGTCAACCTTGGAGGGAAAGGCCAAAGCAGTGGATTTTTTCATGCCCTACGGCGAGGCCTTCGAATCCGAGATCAAGCGGGACTCTTTCTTTGAAATAACTGCACGTGCGCTCCTGGTTTCTCCCTCCTCCCTGAGGGCTGATTTTGTCAACAAGCGTCGGTCTATGGCTTCCGGCACCCCCCTCCCCCAGAACAGGGACGAGCAGCTTCGCCGGAGCCGGGAACTGACGCTTCTGCTTGCAGTCGCGGTTCATGGTTCCTTTTTTCAAAAAGTA
>JBMOIK010000407.1:0-3806 GCA_049317365.1 Rectinemataceae bacterium
TCGCCGACTACGCGGCGATCCAAAGTAACAAAGGCGCTCCAGGTAGAGCCCTTGATCTCGGTGTCGCCCACGAAGGCCCGCACGAGGAGCGTGGAGGCGGCGTCATCGGCCAGATCGCGGGTCTTGACGACGATCGCCTCCTCGGCGATCGTCGGGGTACTCATTCCCACCGCCAGGGCCAGCAGGGCCAGACATCGAAGTCGGCGCTCTTTCATGGACCAAGGGTACTGGATGAGGCCCGCTTCGCCAATCGGGGGCCTCGCCGTGGGGTGGGGAGACGGCAGGTTATGCCGGTGCCAGTCGCATCGGGAATTGGGGCAGGATGGGCATGATCATTCCCGTTGCGTCGGGAAAGGGTGGCGTCGGGAAATCCCTCGTGGCCGCCAATCTCGGCGTGTCGCTCGCAAGGCTCGGGCGTACAGTCATCCTGGTCGACCTCGATTTCGGCTGTGCGGATCTCCACAGCTTCCTGGGGATGCGAAGGCGCGCCTCGGGAATCGGTTCCCTCCACTGGAAGCAGGAAAAGAACCTCACGGGCCTCCTCACGGAAACCGGCGAACAGCGACTCTGGCTCATCCCTGGCGATACGCTCCAGCCAGGTGTCGCCACTATCGAGTGGCAGGTGAAGAAGAGGATCCAGAAGGATCTCGCCGAATTGCCGGCAGATTTCATCATCCTGGACCTCGGGACGGGAAGCACCTGGAACACTATCGATTTCTGGCTGGCGGGGCCGGGGGGGATCATCGTAGTCACCCCCGAGATCACCTCGGTGCTCAACGCCTATGCCCTGCTCAAGTCCGCCGCCTTCAGGCTCCTGTCGCAGGGCTTCCCCGAGGGCAGCTCCGAAAAGGCCTCTGTCCTTGATTTTGCCTCGGAGTGGGGCGAGGACAGCAAACGGCCTCTTGTCGATTTTGCGAAGGATCTGGCCAGGCGCAGCCCCTCTCGCGGAGGGGCTGCCCTCCGCGCTTTTCAGGGCCTCACTCCCTGTCTCGTCATCAACCGCGGGCGGGACGAGTCCGACGTCGAGGCCGGCCACATGCTCCGGGATCTTGCGGCACAGAATCTGGGTATCAGCTCCTATTTCGGCGCCTTCATTCCCGAGGATCCCGCGGCATCCGGCAGCCTCGTTGCCACGCGCCCCCTGGTGAGCCTTGACCCAGGGGCTCCCTTCGCGCGCGCCATCCGGGTCTTCGCCGGCCGCATTGCCTCGGCCCCTCGCGCCTCGCCGCTGCGGGCTTCCCGGCCCCTCGTCGATGTGGACATCCTGGCGCTGGCACGGGAGGCGCTGCCATAGGAACCTGCATCCCTCAGCCCACTTCGCCGCCGTACTGCAGCCTGTAGAGGTTCCAGTAGAGTCCGCGCAATTGCAGCAATTCCTCGTGGGTCCCCGACTCCGCCACCGCACCTTCCGCGAGCACCAGGATGCGGTCCGCGTGACGTATGGTCGACAGCCGGTGCGCGATGACCACGCTCGTCCGGCCCGCCAGCAGGGCCTCGAGACCGCGCTGTACCAATTGCTCGGTTTCGGTGTCGATGGAACTGGTCGCCTCGTCGAGGATGATTATGGAGGGCTCGTGGGCCAGGACGCGGGCGAAGGACAAAAGCTGCCGCTGGCCCTGCGATATGTTTGCCGCACCCTCGGAGAGGATTTCCGCGAAGCCGCCGGGCATCCGGTCGATGAACTCGTCGGCGTGCACCGCAGCGGAGGCTGCGCGCATACGCTCGACGCTTACCTCGTCGCCGAGGCGGATGTTCTCCTCGATGCTCCCCGAAAAGAGGAACACGTCCTGGAGCACTGGTTGCACTGCCTTCCTGAGTCCGTCAAGCGGGAGCTGCCGCAGGTCATGTCCGTCGATGCGGATCGAGCCGCGCTGTATGTCCCAGAGCCTGGTGATCAGGTTCGCGATGGTGGTCTTGCCTGCTCCCGTGGGACCGACTATGGCCACCATCTCGCCAGGCTCTACACTGAACGAGAGGTCCCTGAGGATCCATTCCTCTTCCTTGTAGGCAAAAGAGACCCGGTCGAACTCGATGTGCCCGCGGATGGTAGATGGCATTGCCACCTTCGGGCTGTCGGGAACGCGCTCCGTTTCGTCGAGGAGGGCGAAGACGCGCTCGCCGCCTGCCATGGCACTCTGGAGCAGCGTGTACTTCTCCGATATGTCCATCACCGGCGAGTAGAACATCCGTATGAGGTTGACGAAGGCTATCAGGGTGCCGAGGCTGAGGATCTGCAGGGACAGAAGCGAGGCTCCGTACCACAGGACCACCGCAACGCTGATGCTCGCGAAGAGGTCGACGAGGGGCCGGAAGGTCGCGAAGACGTACATCTCTCCGAGGCTCGCGCGAAGGAGTTCCCTGTCGTGGGCCTCGAACTCGCGGCGCGAAGCCTCCTCGCGGATGAAGAGCTGCACGACGGAGATGCCGGACAGCCGCTCGGCGATATAGGAATTCACCTTCGATACCCACTGGCGCTGGCGCCTGAAGGCGTCGCGGGCCCTTCCCCTCGAGATGAGCGTAACTATGAGGACAGGCGGAAGGGTCACGAGGGCCACGAGGGCGAGCCGCGTGTCCATCGAGAACAGCACCCCAAGGACACCGACCATGAGGGCCGCGTCTTTCAGGAAGGCCACGATCACGTCGGTGAAGAACTGGTTGATCGTCTCCACGTCGCTGGTCATCCGGGTCACGAGGCGGCCGACCGGCTGCCGCGAGAGGAAGGCGAGCGAGCGCGTGCTCGCGTGCCTGAAGATCTCCATGCGGAGGTCCTTCATGATCCTCTGGCCGATGAGCGAAGACGCAAAGTTCTGGACAAAGGCGCAGCAGAGCACGACAAGAAGCACTCCGAGGAGGAGGAAGGACAGGGACGAGACCAGGGACAGATCGGCGCTTCTGAGGGATCTGGCCTCGGCAGGCGTCAGGGTCTTGAGGTCCCGTGACAGGATGATGGCATGCCTTCCTTCGGCAAGGAAGAGGTGGGATTTAGCAGCTACGACCGCGCGCCCGGCTTCGCCAAGCCTGGAAAGGTCACAATAGTACCAATCACGCGTATCGAGCTGGCCCCTGGCCTCGAGGGCTGCACGGTCGCGGCCACTGAGCGCGGCGATCCTCGCTGAGGGAATGACGACACGTCCCCCGACCCTCGGCTCGTCTCCGGCAAGGTGGAGATCCTTCGCCTCGGGGGCGGATTCCGCTAGGGTGCCCACCGTTCGCCAGGAGGGCATCAGTGCCCTGTCGACGATGCTGCGCACCACTATGGGCAATACAAGCTCTCCCGCGGTGCCGACCAGAAGGGCGAGGGCGGTTGCCGCCACCAGGCCCTTGTAAGGTCGGATATACTTGAAGATGCGCCGTGAGATGCCTGCGTCGTAGCCCTTGGTGATGGCATCGCTTTCGAAGAAATCAGACATTGCCCTCGCCTCCCTTCGGGGAGGACGGATGGCCGAGGAGGCTCTCAAGTTCCTGGAGGCGCGCTATCTCGGCGTAGAAGCCTTCGGGCTCGGCGAGGAGCTCGGCGTGGCTTCCGCGCTGGACGATGGTTCCCTCTTCGAGCACCACGATGAGGTCCGCGTTGCGCAGGGTCGAGACCCTGTGGGAAACGATCACGTTCGTCCTTCCACGTCTGTCATCAAGGAGGGCGGAGAGGATTCGATCCTCGGTTTCGGCGTCGACTGCGGAGAGGGCATCATCGAGGACGAGGATCTCGGGATCGGCTGCCAGTGCCCGCGAGATGGCGACACGCTGTTTCTGTCCGCCCGAAAGGGTGAGGCCCTTTTCCCCGACTTTTGTCTCCCAGAGCGCGGGAA
>JBMOIK010000408.1:0-3800 GCA_049317365.1 Rectinemataceae bacterium
AGGCGGCTCCTGTCCTGCACCTTGAGCGCTGTTCGCTTCCTCTCCCATGATGAGACTGCCCCTCCAGAAACCCCCAGGAGGGCCGCGAAGTCCTTGCCGTTCAAGCCGAGGCGTTCCCTGAGTTCACGAATGTGCGTGCCGGAGATGAACAGGGGAAGCTCGGGAACCATGGAAACTGTAGCTGGAGCCTGGGTCCTTCCAGGCGCGGCAGCCGCCACTGCGGCCTGGCGCTTTGTGGCGGGCCGCTTGGCCACGGCAGTGTCCTTTCTTGTGGCGCGTTTCTCCGGTTTGGCCTTCACCGGAAGACCCGCCTGCGCCCGCGTCCCCCTGGCAGCGCCCGCTGCCTTCGCATCCTCCCCACCCAGGTCCATCCCAAAGACATCTGAAAGATCAGCCTCCGCGACACGCCTGCGCGATCCGCCCTTGATGACCGCCGACACGGCTTCCTCGACCTTTGCGGATACGAGCTCCTCATGGTTGACACCACGAAGGAGGAAGAGGAGCTCCGGATGCTCGTCGAGCCTCGCGCCCACTCCGTAGAGGACCGCTGCCACGTGCTTGCACATGTCAGCCCAGTCGGGGCAGTCGCAGTCGAGGGCAATCTCGCGCGGCTTGGGAAAGAGGCCCGTCTCGCGGTCGGTGACGACGGCCATGACCCCGTCGGCCAACTTGCCGCCCAGGAGGTCCAGGATCGAGGCAATGCTGCCCGAGCAGCGCTCCTTGATGGCCTTCCAGGCCTTGGGGGCCAGGGGCTTTATGGTAATCGTAACTGTGTAGAGTTCGCTCCCTGCCACCTTGGCCCGGATCTCTCCCGCCAGGATTTCGAGGTGGCAGACCGAGCCGTTCCGCACGTAGCTCCTGCCGCGGGGAAGGCGGTTCTCGAAGTCGCTGTAGCTTTCCAGATGCCTGCACCAGGCCTTGCCCCAGAAGGTTTTCGCGATCGTTTTGCCCTCGATGTGGACGGGCAGGGCGGGTTTCCCCTTTTTTACGAGCTTGGCCATCTCACGCTCGGCCCTGCGGCGCTTTTCGGCCACGCTCACATAGGGAGCCCATCCACCATACCCATATCCCATCACATCCCCCTTCTTGGTTCCGCTTACCGTTTACCAGGCCCGCGCGCGGTCGAGGTCGAGGCTCACCGTCGACAGGAGTTCCTCGTTCGTCATTCCGGTGAGCGCGAGTTCCGACCCACCTTCGAGGAGGTCCCGCGCCAGTCCGGTCTTCTCCTCGATGAGGGCATCGATCCGCTCCTCGACCGTACCCCTGCACACGAACTTATGTACTAGGACATTGTTTTTCTGTCCGATGCGGAAGGCCCGGTCGGTCGCCTGGTTCTCCACTGCCGGATTCCACCAGCGGTCGAAGTGCAGGACGTGCGAGGCAGCGGTGAGGTTGAGGCCTGTCCCGCCCGCCTTGAGCGAGAGCACGAAGAAGGGTGGGCCGTCCTCCGACTGGAAGGCCTCCACCAGGCGGCGCCGGGCGGCGACCGGGGTTCCACCGTGGAGGACCAGCCCCCGACTGCCGAAGATGCCTGCCAGGAAGTCCTCGAGGGGCCCGGTCATCTCACGGAACTGGGTGAACACGAGGACCTTTTCCTGCCGCGAGGCGATCTCCTCGCAGAGCTCGCCCAGGCGCGCGAACTTGCCGCTGTCGGCCGCATCCCAGGCGCCATCGCCGGTAAGCTGCGAGGGGTGGTTGCAGACCTGTTTGAGCTTCATGAGGGATGCCAGGATGAGGCCCCTGCGGGCGATTCCCCCCGCGCTGCGGAGGGCTTCGGCGAAGTCATCGACAACCGAACCGTAGACGGCGGCCTGTGACTTGGATAGTCCGCAATAGGCCTTCATTTCTGTCTTGTCGGGAAGGTCGGCGATGACGCTGCGATCGGTCTTGAGGCGCCGGAGGATGTAGGGCCTGACCAGGTTGCGGAGGGGCGCATACCGCTCTCCCTCCCGCTTTTCGAGGTCGGCGGCAAAATCCCTGAAGCGGGCGGCGCTGCCCAGAAGCCCTGGGTTGAGGTAGTCGAAGAGGGACCAGAGGTCGGAGAGGCGGTTTTCCACGGGCGTCCCCGTAAGGGCGATGCGGCTCCGCGCACGGAGCTTCCGCACTGCCTTCGACTGGCCCGAGCCGGGATTCTTGACTGCCTGGGCCTCGTCGAGAATCGCGAAATTCCAGGTGAAGTCCAGGAGCCAGGGCTTGCGCCCGAGCATGCCATAACTGGTAAGGACCAGGTCGAGTTCCGCAAGATCCTGTTCGCCGTCCTCTCCATCCATCGAGGGATGGATAAAGCGGCAACGCAGGCTCGGCGCAAAGCGCTCGATCTCGGCCTTCCAGTTGGCAAGGAGCGAGGCAGGGAGGACCAGCAGTGAAGGTGCAATTGTGTCCTGTGCCTTCTTCCTGCCGGGCCCCTTGGCGGAGTCACGCTTTTCGACCAGCAGCAGGGCGAGGATCTGGATGGTCTTTCCAAGGCCCATGTCGTCGGCGAGGCAGGCCCCGAGGCCGAGCCGCGACAGGAGCCAGAGCCAGCGGACTCCGCTCTCCTGGTAATGGCGGAGCTCCGCCTTGAGTTCCCTGCCCGGTAGCTCGAGTTCGATGCCCTCGGGAGAGCGCAGGCCCTCGAGTGTATCCTTCAGCCAGGGGCCGGCGGCCACGAGGGACCACTGGGCTACCGAGCCATCCATCGTAGTTGTGAGATCCGAGGGCGCGCCTGCCAGGAGCCGCATGCCCTCCACAAAGGAGATGCCCTCTTCTCCAGCCTTCTTTTCGAGCTTCTTCCAGTGCGCCAGGGCTTCGGCCAGCCGCTCGGGATCGACCTCGACCCAGCGCCCCTTGATGAAGGCCAGGCCTGCGGTACCGGCAAGCATGTCCTTTATTTCCCGGGCCGAGAGGCTCTCCTCGCCGAGGGCGATTCCTATGTCGAAGTCGAGCATCGAAGCTGCACCGAGGAGGCCCTTGCCGCGCGAGCCGATGCTCACCGTTACGCGCGGCCGTGGCCGCTTGGCCCACCAGTCGGGCACGCGCACGAGGACCCCGCTCTCCTCGAACAAGGGAATCTCCTGGAGGAAGCGATAAGCCTCCTGGGGCGTCCAGGCCAGGGGATGGTAAATGTCATTGGCGTCGAGCAACTCACGCACGAGGGGGCTTTTCTTCGCTGCCTCGTGGATGGGCGTGAGGAGCTTGGTGAGGGCCCTGCGATCGCCCTCACCGGCAAATTCCTGCAAGGCCTTCGCCAGAGGCTGGTAGCGCACCTTGTCGGAGGCCGAGAGCCGTGGGGCATAGGTGACCAAAAAGGCGAAGGGAAATTCAGGATCCTTCTTGTTCTCGGCGAGATGGAAGCAGACGCGCCCGACCTGATGCCAGAGCGGAGCCCGCGCGACAAGGAAGGCGCCAAGCCCCTCGGCCAAGGCTGCTTCGGAACAAACCCACTCATCGAGCGAATGCCAGAGTGCGCGGAACACATCGGCATCCAGGTATTCGGCACCCTCCATTGGCGGGACGGCGAGGAGAAGGGAGAAGAGTTCGCCTTCGGAAGGAGGCTCAAGGGCTTCGATGCTGGCCACACCTGTAGGCGTCTGACAGCGTAGCGTCAGATACGAGGCGGCGAAATCACGCCAGTAGGAAAGGTCAGGGGAAAGGAGGGACCCCGCTGGGTGGGCAGCCAGTTCGAAGAGGCCCTCGGCCTCGCCCGCGCGAAAGGCCTGCAGCACCCGACGTAACGCGCCCTCTTCGTCACCGTCCTGCTCTGCGCGTGCCCGCAACCTGCCTGAAGGCGTCAGGCGCAGGGATGAGGCTTCAGGGTTTCT
>JBMOIK010000409.1:0-3789 GCA_049317365.1 Rectinemataceae bacterium
CTCGAGGGCGGAGGGATCTTCAGGGGCCTTGCGGAGCTCCAGGAGCTCGGCTGACAGGGCGACCCTCGCCCCGGTTCATCGGCGAGGGATCCTCCATCGGGAGCCTGTCCTAGGGCGCATCCTCGCAGAGGTCCGACCAGCTCTCGCAGAGGATGAACTTGAGGCTGAGGGTCCCGTCTTCCTTGTAGCTGGCCCGCAGCCCCCCGCTGCCAAGGACCCCAGGCGCGCCGGCCAGTTCCCCGAGCAGCCGCCTCGCCTCCAGGGCGAGGTCTGCCCTCGTCGGCGTGCGGCCGACGTTCGCCCAGGTCCATCCCAGCCAGTCCATGACACGGAAGACCCGATCGAAGTCGAAGGAAGCGAGGACCTCCTCCACCTGCGCGTCGAAGCGCCCCTGTTCTGCACCCATGACCCTGTCTCCTTGAGAGAAGGCCAGATTATTGGCGCAGCGGAGGCGAGTCAACTCGGGACGCGGGGATCCATCATGGGGCTTGCGGCGGCGGCGGCCTTCTCGCGGAGCTCCCCGATGACGGCACCGTAGTCGGCGGCGCCAAAGAGGGCGGAACCGATGACGAAGGCCTCGACGCCGGCGGCCGAGAAGGCCGGGATCGTCATGGGCCCGATCCCTCCGTCGCACTCGATGATCGTAGCAAGCCCGCGTCTTCGGAGCTCCCTCCCAAGCGCGCGGACCTTGACGAGGGTCGAGGGCTGGAAACCCTGGCCGCCGAAGCCGGGATTGACGGAGAGGAGGTCGACGTAGTCGGCGTGGTCCAGGGACCACTCGATGAGGGAGAGGGGGGCGGCCGGTCCCAGGGCGATGCCGGGGTGGCAGCCACAGGAGCGGATAAGCTCCAGCGAACGGATGAGGTGGATGGTGGCCTCGGCGTGGACGCTCATGTGAGTGGCTCCTGCCTTGGCGAAGCGCTCCACGAAAAGGTCGGGCTCCTCGATCATGAGGTGGACGTCGATGGGGAGGGAGGTCGATCGCCGTACCGCCTCCACCGTCATGGGGCCCATGGAGAGGTTGGGCACGAAATGGCCGTCCATGACGTCAACATGTACCCAGTCCGCCCCTGCGCGCTCCACCGCGGCGAGCTCCTCGCCGAGCCGGGTGAAGTCGGCGGACAGGATCGAGGCAACGATGATGGCCATGGCGGTCCCCGTCAGGGGCTCCCGCTTTCCCCGGTCTCGGTGACTATGGCCACGCTGGACACCGCCCCCAGCCTGGTCGCGCCGGCCCTGATGAAGGCGAGGGCCACCGCGTAGCTCCGGACACCTCCGCTCGCCTTGATCCCCAGCTCCGGGCCGACGACGCTCCTCATCAGCTCGAGGTCCTCCACCGTCGCCCCGCCTCCGGCGAAGCCCGTACAGGTCTTCACGAAGTCAGCGCCTGCCTTTTGGGAAAGCTCGCAGGCCCTGATCTTGTCCTCCCGCGTGAGGAGGGCAGTCTCGATGATGACCTTGAGCACTGTATCCGCGCGGGTCGCACGGCGAACGGCGCGGATGTCGTCCAGGGCCGCCTGGAAGTCCCCGGACTTAAGGAGGCCCACGTTGATCACCATGTCGATCTCGGAGGCCCCGTCGCGGATGGCCTCGCCCGCCTCGAAGGCCTTCGAGGCGCTCGTCATGGCGCCCAGGGGAAAGCCGATCACGGAGCCGACCTTGACGCCGGTGCCCTTGAGCTTCGCCGCGACGTAGGCGACACGGCAGGAGTTCACGCAGACGCTGTAGAAGCCATACTGGAGGGCTTCCTGACAGAGCCTGTCGAAGGCCGCAGTATCGGCCTCGGGACGGAGCATGGTGTGGTCGATGTACCTGGCGATGTCCGCAGCTGCGAGCTGGATGTCGTTCATGTCAATGCATCTCTCTTCCACCGGTGAGGTTGAAGGCCTGGCCGGTACAATAATCCCCATCAATAGTGAGGAATTTCACGAAGGCCACCACGTCCTCGATCCGGCACAGCCGGCCGAGGGGAACCTTGGCGGTGAACTGCTTCACCACTGCTTCCTCTGCCATCTTGAGGTTCTCTACGTAGCCCTTGCTCACGGCCCCCCACACCCCCGTCTTTTCGACGATGCCGGGGCAGAGGCAGTTCACCTTGATATTGTCCTTGGCCAACTCGAAGGCCATGGACTGGGTTACCGAGATGATGGCGCCCTTGGCCCCGGAGTAGGCGGCCATGATCGCGGAGCCGGTCTTCCCGGACTTCGAGGAGAAATTGATGATCCGGCCGTCCTTGTGCTTCCTCATCGTCCGGAGCGCGCCCTGTGCGCACCAGACGGAGCCGTTGATGTTGATCCTGTTCATGCGGTCGAGGCGCTCGGCTGTGATCTCGTCGAAGGGCTGCTGGTCGACGGCGCCCGCCACGTTGGCGAGGGCGAAGATGTCGCCGAGCTTTCCGGCGATGTCCTCGAAGCAGGCCATGACCGCCTCCTGGTCGCTTATGTCGAGGACGTAGCCGCGCACCGAGGCGCCTCCCCCGGCGAGGGCCTCCGCCCTCAGCAGCACCTCGGGGTCGATGTCGATCATCGCCACCCTCGCCCCGAGGCCGAGGTACATCTCGGCGATGCCGAGGCCGATGCTCTTCGCCGAACCCGTGACGACACAGGTCCTTCCCCTCAGGTCCACACTCATGTTCCTCTCCTTCGACGCTAGATCAGCATTCCGCCGGTGATGTCCACCACCGAGCCCATGATATTGAAGGACTTCTCCGAGGCGAGAAAGGCGACCGTATACCCGATCTCGATGGGCAGGGCGAACCTGCCCGAGGGTATGCGCGATTCATAGGCCTTTTTCAGCTCGGGATCCGTCCACTTGTCCTCATTGAGGGGGGTGCGGACCATGCCCGGCGCGATGGCGTTGGCGCGGATTCCGTAGGGCAGGAGCTCCCGGGCCAGGGCCTTGGTCAGCATGAGGAGCGCAGCCTTGGCCGAAGCGTAGTGCGCGTGGCCCCCCGTGTTGTAGCTGATGCCGGACTTGGAGGAGAGGTTGATGATGCTGCCCCTGATTCCCTGACGGACCATCTCCTTGGCCACCCGCTTGCTGAGCATGAAGGGCCCGTTGAGGTTGATGTCGATGACCTTCTCCCAATTCCCGTCGGGCATATCGAGGATGTTCTCGGTCGGCCAGATGCCCGCGTTGTTGACGAGGATGTCGATATGCCCGTAGGAGGCCATGACCTCGGCCACCATCGCGTCGAGGTCCTCCGCCCGGGAGATGTCAGCGTAGAAGGCGCGGCAGTCTGTTCCGTATCTTTCGCAGAGTTCCGCCGCGAAGGCGATCGCCTCATCCTTGCCGACAAGGTAATTGACGGCGACGTCGACGCCTTCCTCCGCGAGAGCCTCGCAGATGCCGGCACCGATGCCCGTCCCCCCGCCGGTGACAAGAGCGGTTTTTTTTCGCAACCCCAGGTCCATTGCCAGCTACCTCCAGCTTCTGCAGTCCCGGTTTTTCATATAGCGCTATATATAGTGCCCCCGAATATTTGTCAAGCGCTTGATAGAGTGCCCCCATCTCTCTAGAATTGGAGAGAATCCAATGCCGCAACCGCCAGAGCCCCCGAACCAATACCTCTACGAAAAAATCTATGGGGAACTCAAGAAAGAGATCCTCTCGGGAACCTACGCCAGAGGGGACTGGTTCCCCCCCGAGCGAGCCCTGAAGGACCGCTTTGGCACCACCCACCTGACCGTCAGGAACGCGCTGGCAAAGCTCGTCCTTGAAGGATACATCGAGCGCTACAGCGGCAAGGGCACCAGTGTCATCTATGCTCCAGGTCAGGCTGCCCTGGAG
>JBMOIK010000410.1:0-3766 GCA_049317365.1 Rectinemataceae bacterium
TCGGGCATCATCCCCGAGGCGCGGCACTTGATGTCCATGAACTTCTCGAAGCCCATGTCCGCGCCGAAACCGGACTCGGTCACCACGTAGTCGCCGATGCGCAGGGCAATCTGGTCCGCGACGACCGAGGAGTTCCCGTGGGCGATGTTGGCGAAGGGTCCGGCATGCACGAAGGCGAGCTGCTCCTCGAGGGTCTGCAGCACGTTCGGCTTGAGGGCATCCTTCATCAGTATTGTCATGGCTCCGGCCACGCCGAGGTCTTCGGTGGTTACTGCCTTCCCCGACCTGTCGAGACCCAGCACGATGCGGCCCATGCGCTCGCGGAGGTCCTTCAGACTGGTGGCGAGTGCCAGGATGGCCATGACCTCGGAGGCGACCGCGATGTCAAATCCTGTCTCGCGGAGCGGCCCGTTGTCCTGGCCGCCAATACCAACTATGATCTTTCTGAGGACGCGGTCGTTCATGTCCATGACGCGGCGCCAGAGCACTTCCATCGGGTCGATGTTGAGCTTTTTCATGCCCTGTTTCTCGAAGAAGGCGTCGGACCAGCGCGACTCATGGTACATGCGGGCGTCGAGGGCTGTGGAACAGAGATTGTGGGCAGCCGACACGGCGTGGATGTCCCCTGTCAGGTGGAGGTTGAAATCGGCCATTGGAACGATCTGCGAGTAACCACCACCTGCCGCGCCTCCCTTGATGCCGAAGGTCGGCCCCATCGAAGGCTGGCGGATCGCAGCGATGGCTTTCTTGCCGATGAATCCGAGCCCCTGCGTGAGGCCGACAGTAGTCGTCGTCTTGCCCTCGCCGAGGGGCGTCGGGGAAATGGCTGTCACATCGATGTACTTGGCGCGGCGCGGCGCGGAAGGCCTGTCGGTGAGAAACTCGAGGCGCACCTTGGCCTTGTCATCACCATGCATCTCAAGGTACTTCGACTCGATGCCGTACCCACCCGCAATCGCGGTAATGGGCTTGACCACCGCCGCCTGGGCGATGTCGATATCACTCGGTACGGGTTTCTTCTTTTCGACTGACAACTAGGGCCTCCTCAAGATATGCATGTCGCAGGTGCGTGGCGGACAGGCTACTACCCAAGGCCAGAGGCGTCAATCGGATATGCGGTAATGTGAATCTGTATCTAAAATTAATGCCAGATTATTCCAAAACTTGACATAAATTTCCGTGGCCGTGGTTCCAGAGTCTCCCGGTAGCCCAAGGCCAGCGTGACAGAAACGCTTTACAGACAGCGTTGGAGGTAGAGAGGCAAAAAAAGCCACCCCAGGGAGACAGCCAGGGCGGCAGAAAGGAAGGAAAGGGAAACGGTCCATCATTGGTTCCGAGACAGTGCCTGAATGCCAGCGCCGGGCACCGACGGCAGGAACCGCTTCAATGGTTCCGTAATGAACACCCATGGACCATTCCTTCTTTCATGACCACCCGGACAGCATATGCCTGCAATTGCTAGGATATCATGAGCCTTGCGTGAGTATCGCCTGAATATCGCCGGAACCGGCGCTTCCGCTTGCCATCGCTCAGGGCTTGACCAGCCCCGACCGCTTTACCCACTCCTCCGACTTGCCGACCTTGGGAGCGACCACCAGGCGGCAATAGCCATAGTCAGGATGTTTTTTGTAATAATCCTGATGATACTCCTCGGCCATCCAGAAGACTTTCAGCGGCTTGAGTTCTGTCACGACAGGCGCTGCCAGCCCTGCCTGGACCTTGGCGATGGCGGCAACTGCGGCACGGCGCTGGGCATCAGTGGCGTACAGGATAATGGAGCGGTACTGCGGACCCACATCAGCACCCTGCCTGTCCCTCGTCGTCGGGTCGTGGATGGTGAAGAAGAGGTCGAACAAGGCAGAAAGACCCACGCGAGTGGGATCGAAGCTTATGCGAACTACTTCCGCATGCCCTGTCGTTCCTGTGCAGACCTCCTCGTAGGTCGGTTTGGCCAGGCTCCCAGCGGCATAGCCGGACACGACATCGAGCACACCGGGTACGATCTCGAAGGCACCTTCGAGACACCAGAAACAGCCGCCGCCGATGACGAGGGTTTCGCTCGCCGACGGCGCTGCTGTCTGGGAAGCGAGGCTGGCAGGAAAGCTTACAATGCAAAGGATCGCGACGAGGGCGATGGCAATGGTACGCTGCATAAGGCAAAGATACTGAAAAATGGCAGCCCCGGAAAGCAGCCCTGCCTTGACAAGGTCCTGGCCAGCCGGAACTCTCCGGCCTCACGTCAACAGGAATGACGAGGCCGGGTTTCATCCGATCTCCATCATCTCCTGACGCCAAACTCACGAGGAAGCGCCAGAATGGTGCCTCACGGGAATTCCCGTGAGGGAGTAGTCATGAAGTTCAAGGAATTCCTTTTGTCCTTCGAGCGCCTGCTTGCGGAATCACCGAGAGAGAAGCTCGAAGCGGGCGTGCCGTATGTTTTCCTGAGCGATCTCCACCTCGGTGATGGTAGCTCGCGGGATGATCTTGCACCGAACCGCGGCATAGTCATGAATTCGCTTTCCCGTTGGTATCTTGACCGCGGATTTGTGCTTGTTCTCAACGGGGATATCGAGGACCTTACCAAGTTCAAATACAAGGAAATCATGAATTCTTGGGCGGGACTTTACGATATCCTCGATGCTTTCGCAGCCAAAGGCCGACTGCGGCGCATTCTTGGCAACCACGACCTGGACCTTCTTCGCAGGGATGATTATCCCTACGACCTCCTGCACTCCCTCGCACTCGAGTGGAAGGGGAAGACCCTCCTGGCCTTCCACGGACACCAGGCCTCACGATTCTTCATGAACCACGACTATCTCTCGGAAATCATCGTCCGCTACCTTGCCAAACCCCTGGCGATACGCAACACCAGCGTTTCCCGCGACTCTACCTACCGCTTCAAGACCGAGCGGTTGATCTACCGGGCATCACGCCGGTTCGGGATCGTTTCGATCACTGGCCATACACACAGACCACTCTTCGAATCGCTGTCCAAATATGATAGCCTTCGCTGGGCCATCGAGGATGCGCTGCGTGAGTACACCAGGGTCGATGAGGCATCCCGGAGGGTCATCGCGGAGAAGATAGCCAGCTATCGGCACGAGATCAGACGCCTCAGGAAAAGAGAAATCGATCTCCGCCTGTCCCGCAGCCTGTACGAAGAACACGACCTCCTCATTCCCTCCCCCTTCAACTCCGGTTGCGGCACAGGAAAGCACGGAATTACGGCAATCGAGATCCAGGGGGGCGGAATATCCCTCGTTCAATGGACTGGCGCGAAGGGTCCTCGCGATTATGTCGAGCGGGAGTCTTTGCGCTCGGAAGCTCTGCCCAACTCGCCGTATTCCCGCTACACGCTCCGGAGCGCGCTTCTCGATGAGGTGTTCGCCCGCGTCGAGCTGCTCGGGAATCGCGTTGACTGAAACCACGTGCCCGCGCGGTTTCAGTGTCAGAACCCTGCGAGCAGGTCCTCGACCTCAACCCTGGCCGAGGCAACAGTCCATCCTAACCAAATCCTCACAATCGACTCGCATGAGTCTCACGTGGCCCGGGTAGATTTGCCCTGCTTCGTTACGAAGCATGAGTTCAGTCCCTAGATGGAGGTTCCCTTCATGAAGAAGATCATTTGTTCCGTTTTCGCCCTTTCCCTCGTGCTGGCAAGCGCCAGCGCCCAGGCCATCCCAGGTTCCGGCCTCGTGAAGGGCGGAGCGACAGGAGAGGCGAAAGACCTCACCGGCGCTGGAGCCACCTTCCCCACGGTCCTCTA
>JBMOIK010000411.1:0-3761 GCA_049317365.1 Rectinemataceae bacterium
CGTCGCTCATACAGGCATTCTACCCAATACTTCCACTCGATTTCCAGTAGCCCCGCCTTTTTCTGTCCGGGCACTATCGACATGGACTACCTCGACAAGGGCGGGATGCTTCCATCCTCGCGCCGCCCGGGGTTCCGCTTCCATGGGAAAAGTCCCTTATAACTTTTACTATCACTATTTATTCACTTCAAGTGAAGAATGGCTTCCGGATGATCTTCTGGAATTGGCAGGGATAGCTCAACACAACGGTCTTCAAACAAGGCTACTTGACTGGACATATGACTATCATGTTGCATTATATTTTTCATCTATAGGGTTGCTGGATCAAGTTACTTCCGAGGAAGACTCGGTAGTATGGGCACTTAATTATAGATATTTTGATATTATGTGGAATACTGTTGATCGAACACCACTGAGCATCTTGAGAGTACCGAGTTCTAGCTGGAAAACAGTGCCATAACTGCACGCGGATGCCCGTTCACCCGGCCTCATTGCCGGATTATGAAACGCCTTGTTGGTTGGGCGGAAAGCTACGCTGAAGCCATGAATGCGCCCTCATAGCGCGAGATGTCGAGTCTTTGGCGGATGAATTTCGCCAGGATATTGTCATCGGGCGAATCAGCGAGAAATAGCGGGAGGCTGTGGCGGAGCGAAACCGAAACAACCAATTCTGAAGGCAATATGTCGGGGCGGATCGTCCTGATCCAGGACCCGAAATGTCTCCAGACAGCCGCAGTGCAGCGGATCGATAGTACTTGAAGGATTCCTTGGGCGATGACGCCGAGCTGGATGTGGGCGTGGTATGCGGCGATCTTCCTCTTGACCTGGTCCCGATACCACGATGGCTTGCGGTGGAGATGCTGGTTGCCTGATCGGCGCGGACGCGGGGTCATTTCCTTCATCCAGAAGTGATATGCGTAGGTGCCGACGGTGTAGATGGCCTGCTTGAAGCTGACCTCTATCTTGAAGCGCACGCCATAGAGTTCGATGATCTGGAGCCCGGTCAGCGAGAGATCGGTGGACAGGAACACCTTTCGGCCACGGGTGGGGTGAATAACCAGGACGAAGCGGACGAGATGCCCGACTGGCTTCCAGCAGAGGTTCAGGACGCGGTACCGAAGCATTACATCCTTTTCGCCGTAGACAGGGCTCTTCGCGCTGACGAAAGACTCTTCCTCCTTGAAGAGGGTTTTGATCGTGATTCTTGCTCCATATGTCCGGGGCCGTCCTCGTTTGGGTTCTGCGCTGGGCTGAAAGGCTTCATAGGCGACGGCGTTGGATCGTACCGCCGTGACCAGATGATTGCCGACCTTCAAGAGCGGGTGGATCATCTTGGCGGCTGCATAGTACGTGTCGGCGACCAGATAGGATGGCAGGGAAACCTGAAGCGAACCAAGCAATGCTACCAGCTTGTCCAGCAATGTGCGGTGATGGCGATTGGAAAAGACGACTCCCTCGTGAATGCGGGAAGCCAATGGGACCGCGACGAAGCTGCTGGCGGCCCGGACGACAATCCCCACGGCCTGGCAGGAATGTCCGTAGATGAACTCCGGCTTTGTGTTGTTGTCAGACTCCTGGTGAAGCTTCTTGACCCCTGGCATCTTCCGCCCGGTCTTGGCGATCTTGATCCCGTCAGCCACCAGGACGATGCGTCCTTGGACCGTGTAGAGAAAAGGCTTGAGGAGCGAAAGGACAAGGCGTGTCCATAGTCGGGTCAACACATCGAGGTTGAGCGCACTGCTGTGGAAGCAATCGAGCAGGCGGTCGTAGCAGGGCACCTGCAATCCCATCGTCCTGACCAACCTGGTGACTCCAAGCAGGTCGTTCCGGGCGCATGTCGCTGCCAAGGCGACGCAGAACCACAGGAAAGTCCGGGTCCGTTTGAAGGCCGGACGAAGCTGACTGACCATGCTCCACCATTCGATCCAAAGCTCCATACCACCTCCGATCCACTTGACCATGATAGCTTACATATGCTATCTTGGTCAAGCAAAGGAGGATAAATGTCAACACAATTAAGTCGAATTGAGGGTCAGATAGCGGGGGTCAAGAAGGAGTTGATGGCGCTGGGACACATGCGGCCAGGATCGATAACCATGCAGTACCGCCAGCCGAAGGAAAAGCTTGGGCCATTCCACCAGATCAGCTACACCTTCAAAATGCGAAGCAGAACGGAATATGTCCGTCAGGAAGATGTCGCTGTACTCAGTGAGGAAACGGCCAATTTCAAGCTCTTCAAGAAGTTCATCGACAAATGGGTTGAACTCGAACTCGCCGCATCAAAGCTTCGCATAAAGAGCGGACGGGAAAAAACACCTAAAAGGGCTTAAGAACTCGGTACTCTCAAGTGAGCATAGTAAGGCCATCTTATTATGGAAATGAATATCTTGCAGCCCAGAAAGGCCTATTTACAATGTGGAAAGAAAAAAAGGAATCAATTCTCGAAAAAGCGCAAAATGGAAATATGACCTTCGACGTCATAGACCGACGACCATTAGACGAAAGAATAGCTGAGCATATTGAAAGTACTGGTGCTGATAAAGCTTTGATTAAAATAAACAAACTATTATATTGCTTGCATACATGAGCATATCATTAATTGTTAAATCATTATCCGCAAGCGCGCCTTTTGAGCCATACCCCACGAGAGATAATGTTTTCTCTGTTTCGGTTAGTGGAACTGGATCAAAGTCGATATTGGGAAAGACGGTTTGTTTATTCTCAGGTTTTTGAAGGTCGGTGCTGCAGCCTGACAACATAAGTATGCTACTGACTGCAAGTGCTGAAACCATTATAACTGCGGAATAATTCCACTTAAAATCCCATACGGTCTTTATAATTTTCATAACAAATGCTCCTATGAATTCAAAATACTTGACTAAGGAAAGTTTAGAATAAATACTTCATATTTTCAAGATATAAATTATTATTTATCATTAAGCAGGCATCTATCAAAATGTATTACCTTCTATCATATTGAGAGATTGATACTTCATTCTGCTTGATGCGCTCCTCGAACTTGGCCTCCTCGCCCATGGAGACCCAGACGTCGGTGTAGAGGACGTCGGCGCCCTTCAGGGCCTCGTCGGCCTTCTCAATTGCGAAGAACTCGATCCTGCCGCCGGTCTTCGCGGCGAGGGCCTTCATCTCGGCGGTCAGGGCTTCGTTGGGCCAGAGCTCCTTGGGGGCGAGGGCCACGAAGTGGAGGCCCATCTTGGCGGAGCCGATCATGAGGGCGTTGCCCATGTTGTTGCGCGCGTCGCCAGAGTAGACCATCTTCACCTTGTTGAGGGGCTTCTTCACGTGCTCCTCGATGGTGAGGAGGTCGGCGAGGATTTTCGATCAAGAGGGGGAGCACATTCAACCAATACTACGGGAAGCATCCAGGCCGACGGGTCTTTGAAGAGCCGGGTAGGGCGGGTCCTGTCGCGGGCAATGCGCGGATACCCCTCGCGGAGTACCGCTCAGGGCACCCGCGCGCTGCCCGCGACACCCGCAGCCCTACCCGGTTCTGCGAAGCGCTGCGCCGGGTTCGACACCTTTGCGTCGGCTTGGGTGCTTCCCGCCTGATCTCGTGCGCGGGGGCTCAAGTCACGCGGCTCCCCCTGCCTGCGAAGTCCTCGGCGCTGTCGCGCGGCATGGATGCCGCGCCAAGTTGATTGCGGAATTGCCTGCAATTCCGTAGCCACAGGATGTGGCGCGCCTCCGGGCTTCTCCGGCACCCCCACTCCTCATTCCTGTTTCCTGGCGAAAGATGCAAG
>JBMOIK010000412.1:0-3751 GCA_049317365.1 Rectinemataceae bacterium
TTGTCCTCGAGGACGAGAAGGTGGTCGGTGTCGTCCCCCAGCTGGGCTACATCCACCGGGGCCTCGAACTCCTCATAGATAAGCGCGATTTCCCCGACTATGTCCACGTCGCCGAACGGATTTGCGGCATCTGTTCCTTCATGCACGGCATGGGCTACTGCGAGTCCGTCGAGGGCCTCTTTGCCACGATCGTGCCCGACCGCGCCCGCTGGCTCCGGACTTTCTGGTGCGAGCTTGAGCGCGTGCAGAGCCACCTCCTCTGGCTGGGCCTTGCAGCAGATGCCCTGGGCTTCGAGAACCTCTTCATGGCCACCTGGCGCGCGCGCGAGCTTGTCGTCGACGTGGCCGAAGAGACTGCGGGCGGCCGCGTCATCTTCGGCTCGGCCATCGTCGGCGGCGTCTGTCGCGATCCCGACGACGAGACCCTGCGGCGCTGCATGGCAGCGATGAGGGACGTGCGGGCGGAGACTCTCAGGTTGGCCGATGTCATGATCCGCGAGCCCACCGTGCGGCACCGCCTCGACGGCGTCGGCACGCTCTCCCACGACGATGCCTACGTCCTCGGGGCCGTGGGACCCATGCTCAGGGCCAGCGGCCATGACTATGACGTCCGCAGCCGGAACTATGCCGCCTATGGCGAGATCGAATGGAAGAGCGTCGTCGAGACGGCAGGCGATTCCATGGCCCGAGCCCTCGTGCGCATCCGCGAGATCGAGCAGTCCTTTGCCATCCTCGACCGTGTCGTGGCAGGAATGCCCTCCGGTCCCGTATCGGTGCCCGTGCGCGGCATGCCCCCGAAGGGCGAGTCCTGGGTCAGGCTCGAGCAGCCCCGGGGCGAAGTGCTGTACTATGTCCGTTCGAACGGAACGAGGCAATTGGAGCGTTTCCGCGTGCGGACCCCCACCTTCGCCAACATTCCCGCCATGGTCGCCGCCTTCAAGGGAAGTTCCCTCGCAGACGTTCCGACCATAGCGCTCACCATCGATCCCTGCATTTCCTGCACCGAGAGGTAGACCGTGTCCTTCCTGCCCATGGCCCGAATTGCCCTGCGAAACCTCGTGACGAAGCCCGCCACGAGGCCCTACCCCCATGTAATCCGCAAACCCTATGCGGCCACACGGGGGAGCGTCGTCATCGAATTCGCCACCTGCATCCACTGTCTGGCCTGCGCCAAGCATTGCCCTGCTGACGCCATCGTCGTCGACAGGCTCGCCAAGTCATGGTCCATCGACCGCTTTGCCTGCGTCCTCTGCGGAGCCTGCGTCAGGGCCTGCCCCAAGGACTGCCTCTCGATGGTCCCCGACAGGCCGGCCCTGCGGAGTTTCTCCGAAACCGGCGTAGTTGAGCTCCACGTCGCCCAGGCCGCGCCAGAGCGCGGATTCGACCCCGCCTCCGATGCATGAGGCCAGCGTCGTCGAGGCCCTCGTCTCGATGCTCGCCCTCGAGGTCGAAAAGCAGGGAGGCGGCCGCGTGACCGTGGTGCGGCTCGTGGTGGGCGAAGCCACCGGCTACATGCCCGAGTCCCTCGACTTCTATTTCGGGCAGCTCTCCAAGGGAACCTCACTTGAGGGGGCCCGCCTTGAATACCGTACCGTGAAGGCCCTCCTGTGCTGCCAGGCCTGCGGGAGGGAATTCGAGCGTGCGCGCTTTACCTTTGAATGTCCCGACTGCGGCGGCCAGGGACAGATGACCGCAATTGGACGGGATTTCCACGTGGAGTCCATCGACCTGGAAGCAGCGCAGCCAGATTCGGGAACCAGCTGATGGCCCTCACAATTCCCATCAAACGTGCCATCTACGAGGCCAACGATGCGCGCGCCGCCGCCATCCATGCAGGCCTTGCAGCCCGCGGCGTCTTTGCCATCAACATCCTCGGCAGTCCTGGCGCAGGCAAGACAAGCCTCATTTCAAGGCTCGCGCCACTGATCGCGGCTTCGCCCGCAGCCGGACCGCTCCGCGTCATCGAGGGCGATGTCGCCAGCGACCTCGACACCCAGGCCCTTCGCGCCATCGGCGTGGAAGCCTACCAGATCGAAACCGGCGGCGACTGCCACCTCAACGCGGCCATGATCGAGGGCATCCTCGGGCGCATGGACGTTCCTGACAACTCATGGCTTTTTATCGAAAACATCGGGAATCTCGTATGTCCAGCCGAATTCGTCATAGGCGAGGACCTGAAGCTCGTGGTGGCCAGCGCGGCAGAGGGCAGCGACAAGCCCTATAAGTACCCAACCGTCTTCGCCAAGTCGGCAGCCTGCGTCCTGACCAAGACGGACATCGCCGAGGCAGTGGGCTTCGACGAGGCGTTCTTCAGGAAGGGCTACCGCGCGGTGGCTCCCGAGGCCCCGTTGTTTGTACTAAATGGAAGGACTGGGGCAGGGGCTGAGGAACTGTTCGCCTGGATGCTGGGGATCAGGGCGGGAGGCTGAGGGCCACGACTGTTGATAGGGCCATACGGAAGCTCGCCATTGCCCGCCGTAGACATCATTGCGCAAAGCGGCTTTTGCGAAAAGAATCACCAACTCCGTATCCTTACTACCGAGTCCGGTGCATTGGTGACACGAAGACCGCCTGCCTAGGCCTGCAGGTTTGGGTACCGAGTGAGGCAGCGACCTGCCCTTTCAACCACGCAGTGAACGAATACCCTGAGTCCCGGCGCAGAGTTCGAGTTGCCGGTCATAGCTCAGCAGTCGCAACTCGGGTCCCGGCTCGGCCTCGCGCCAGAGCAGGGCGCTCGCGAGGTGAAGGGCGTCGAGCGTTCCGAGTATGGTAGGAAAGGGACCCGCCGCCCGTTTCAACACTTCCGCCCCCAGGGAGATGACGACGATGCCCTCCATGAAAGTCTCCAGCAGTATCTGGGCTCTGGAATAGCCTTCGTCATCAAGCAATCGCTCGAGCCTGTAGCGCTGAAGCACGCGAGAGCACTCAACCCAGAGGAGCTCGCTGGATGCGACTCGCTCGCAGAGCCGCGCCGGTTCCAGCGAATCATCACGCTTCAGGATGGAGCGGAGCAGGGCGGAGGAGTCGACGTAGCACCTCATACCCGAGCCCGATCCTCCAGGAGGTATTCAAGGGGATCCTGCTCGATCGCTGCGTCCAGACGGGGAATCGTGAAAGGAGCTGTAGGCTCCCTGACAAGGAGCCTGGGCGCCTGCGCAAGCTGAATAGGCCGAACTTCCGCGATGGGCGTTTCCCGATCGGTGATCACGAGAATCCCTCCCTTCCGGACGCTTCGAAGCTCCTCGGATATATGGGCTTTAAAGGCTGAAATCGTCATGGTCTTCATGAGACTACAATAGGTCTTTTCATGAATATGATCAACAGGATTCAGAAACATGAGCCCTGGCAGTCCGGGCGATGGGTTCTAATGGGGACTCAAGGTGGCTAGATACTGCGTGGGATGCACTACAGTGAGGTTCTGCCTGATGTCGGCCGGATAATGGGCCAGATTGCCGCTGGGCCAGGGCAAGGAAACGCAGGTCGTCTGGATCGGGTCCCGGCAAGGACGAGGGTTCGGGTTCTTCTCCTTAGCCCCCACCCACCGGAGGGAACAGCGACAGGCTGTCACCTTCCGCAAGGGCATCCTCGGGCAGGACATGGCGGGCGTTCCGGAACATCACGGTCGCCTCGCCCTCGCGAAGGCCCGCAGCGGCGATGGCGTCGGAGACAAAGCCTGCTTCGGGGACCTCGAGGACAGCCTCGTCGAAGCGGCCCTCACGGAGGGAGGCGAAGAGTTTTACGATTACTTTCA
>JBMOIK010000413.1:0-3746 GCA_049317365.1 Rectinemataceae bacterium
AGCTCGAGGGGGCGGTCGCGCAGTTTCAAGAGCGCCTCGACGCCGGGGACCCCGACGTCGAAGAGCTCGACCGCTTCCGGCTCGCGGCAGCCCTCGCCGAGATCCGTGCGCGCGCGTCCGAAGCCGAACGCGGGCAGCGCTCCGCACGGGCCGCGCTCTCGCTGGTGGCTGGTATCGAGCGCTTTCGCGTGACCGAGTGCGCGCTCGAGCCCGTGGACCTCGAGCTGCGGCCGCTCGCCTGGTACCAGCAGGCGGCGCGCTTGCATCGCCCGGAGAGCGGCATGTTGCAGGCGGGGATCGAGGCGCGGCAAGCGGCCGTCTCCGCCGCGCGTGGCTTCTACTTCCCCGACATCGCGCTCGTGCTCAACGCGTCCTTCAGCGTCGCGCCTGGCAGAACGAGACAGAACAATCCGTTCATCTTCGATCCCACCAACCAACCGCAGCTTGGCGCGCTCCTCGTCGCGCGCTGGAACCTCGACTTCGCCGGGACCTACTTCCGCACTGCGCGCGCCGAAGCGCAGCTGCTCGACACCGAAGCGCAGGTCGACGAAGCACGCCTCGGCATCTCCCTCGAAGTGGCGACCTCGTACGAGGAAGTGCGGGACGCGCAGCGACGCCTCCAGAGCTGGCTGCGAGGGTTCCGCGATGCCCGCGCGTGGTTCGTCGCGGCCGCCCAGGCGTACGAGGTCGGGACGCTCGACCCGGCCGCCCTTCGCCGCTTCGCCTTCAAGGTGGGCTTCAAGCCGCTCACCGAGGAAAGGCGCCTCACTCTCTTCAGGCGCTACTTCCCTGAGGTGGAGCTCACGATCGAGGCGGCTGAGAGGCTGGCGAGACTGGAGGGACTGACGCCGGGGGACTTCAAAGCGGTTAAGACCAGGGCTCATTTTAGCCTTTGCATGGATGCCGATGGGGTAGTGGAAGCCCTGGCTCAGGAATGCGGCTACCGAACCAGGTCGCGCCCCATAGGTTTCATTGCCACGACGACATCATGAGGTTCCTTGCGGTTGTGGTCCCCGAATCACAGCCTGGGGACGTGGAACCAAGGCATATAGGCTTGAATATGTGACGCTATCACATCTTGACGTATTTTTCCTTGCAATACCGTGGACTTTGATATACATTATGTGACGGAGGCCGCCATGCTCATTCGATTCTCTGTCAAGAATCTCTACTCCTTCAACGAGGAAGCGCAGTTCAGCATGGTCGCCGGGAAGACCCAGGCTCATAAGGACCATATCGCGGCAGGGTTCAGGCCTTCCGATCCCAAGCTCCTCAAATCCGCAGTGATCTATGGCGCCAACGCGGCTGGCAAGTCGAACCTGGCCAAAGCTCTGTTCCTTGCCCAACAGGTGATACTCGGCGGAATGCGTATCGGAGCGGAACTTCCCCGCTTGCCATTCCGGCTATGCTCGGCATGCAGCTCCACACCCTCGTCAGTCGAGTTCGAGTTGCTCCTCGAAGACTCCGTATACTCCTACGGCTTTACCTTCCTTGCCAGTCACGTCGTCGAAGAATGGCTCATCCGCATTGGTCCTTCCTCGGAGAAGGAAGTCTTCAGGAGGACCAGCGACCCGACCACGACCTCCATCGAGTTTGGACCATCCTTCCTGCCCAGCGCGAAAGAGCGTCAGTACTTCGAGTTCCTGGCACGCGGGACCCGACCCAACCAGCTCTTCCTGACTGAAGCCGTGGCCCGCAATGTCAAGGATCCCTACGCGAAGGTCTTCGATTGGTTCGCCAACGTCTTGACGGTGATCTTTCCCCACACCGTTTTGAACCAACGCGAATCCCTGATTCGATCGGATGCCTCCCTCCGTTCGTCCTATGAGGAGTACTTCAAGTCCTTCGATCTCGGACTCGCCGGTCTCCGCGTGGTCGAGACGGAGCTGGATAGCCTAGCGCCGGGAATGTCCGAGGCGATGAAGAATGAGCTCCGCAGTCAGCTTGGCCCCGGCAAGGCCATCCAGATGATCAACCCGGTGTCCAATTCCACGATGATCATCATGAAGAAAGACGGAGGCGAGCTCGTCGTGCTCCGCCTGATCCTTCTGCATGAGGACGAGAACAGCAAGCCGGTTGAGTTCGATATCCAGGAAGAGTCCGACGGGACTCAGCGGTTGGTGGACCTCATTCCGGCGCTGGTCCAGTTCCAGAATGCCGAGAAGGTCTTTGTCGTCGACGAGCTCGATCGCAGTCTCCATCCGGCGCTGTCCCGAAGCTTCTTCGAAGTTTTCTACGCCAAGTCCAACCCGCGATCCCAGCTTATCGCCACGACCCATGACCTGGACCTCCTCGACCTAGACCTGTTGCGGAAGGACGAGATCTGGTTCGTCGAGAAGGACAAACAGGGCGCATCCCGGGTGTACTCGCTCGAGGAGTTCAAGCCCCGCTTCGACAATGACGTCCGGAAGGGCTATCTCCTCGGTCGCTTCGGGGCTATCCCGGTCATCCGGAAGCCGCAAGGCTTGGGCTGGTAACCGGAATGCCGCGCCGCAGCTTCACTCGACGAAGCGGATACCGCGATTCCCGACTCATCGTGATCGCGAGCGAGGGAACGAATACAGAACCAGCCTATTTCGAAGCCCTGCGCGATTATCTCCTAGCCAGCCCGAGTCGCGTGCACGTCGAGGTGCTGAGGCGGGATCCCGGGAGTCCCTCGGCCCCTGAATACGTCATCGAGCAGCTGGACTCATTTAGGCGGGGCTGGAAGTTGTCTTCCCACGACGAGCTCTGGGCTGTCATCGACTACGATCAATGGGGCGAGGCCAAGTTGTCTACCGTCGCGACCGCGGCCGTCCAGAAAGGCTATTATGTGGCCGTTTCTCGGCCATGCTTCGAGGTTTGGCGCTTGCTTCATTTCGAGGACCTGAGCCTACTTCCGGAGGCCGATCGCGCAGCCCTGGATCGGGGCAAGTGCGCCGCAATCACCATGCGCGTGCGGCAGCTCTGTGGAGCCTGTGGGAAGAATATGGGCGATGTTCAGGAGTACCTGCCGCTCACGGAGCTAGCGGTAGAGCGAGCTATGCTTCTGGTCGATGATAGCCGCGATCGTTGGCCGAATGCCTTGGGCACGTTCTTGCATGTGCTCATACAATCGATCCGAGGCTTGTGACGGACGAGGAATCCATGGGACAAGCGTTCGAGAGCATCATGCGAGGTCTCAGCGAGGCCAAGGCTCATCTTGAAGGCAGACTCAGCCTCAAGACCTCGGCGATTGCGATTGCGCCGCCTCAGGGCGACGCTACCACGGCGGAGCGCTCAGGCGATCAGGTCTATGCCACGCCTGAGAGCAGGAATATCGACCGCCAAGGATACTAAGGCTTGGGCTTCAAGGGCGGTTCCATGCAAATCGCCCCACATATCATCCTCCCTGGCCTTCCCGCGATATGTTCCTAACAATGCTTACCATCTCCTTCGGGACTGGACCCAAAATGGACTCAAATCTTGGAATTTGAGTCCAATCCAGGTGCAAGCAGGTGCAACCAGATGAAGTTGACCGTTCCCGTATTTCACGGTATAGTAAGGCTTAAGGGCTTCGCCCATCACTAGGTGCAACTTGATGAAAGTACTCCCGAGCCGCTGTTAACCACTGGGTCCGTGGTTCAAATCCGCGCGGGGGAGCTAGTTAAGTTCTTTTCCTGCTTGACATTACTGTCAAGGCTACCGAATAACGGCGCCTTGTCTCTCATCCTGTTCCCCGCCCGATGATTTTTCCACCCTCCGGCAATCCAACCTTCCGCCATTTA
>JBMOIK010000414.1:0-3713 GCA_049317365.1 Rectinemataceae bacterium
CCGTAATAATCGAGTGGGGTTTTCCGGCGAAAGCCCCTGTAGGATGAAAGCCTGCGGGGGGAAGGAAATGCTTTGTATGAACCAGATTGAGCAGGTGAAGGAACTTCAGCGGCAGGGGCTCACGACGACGGCGATAGCCCGGCGTCTTGGACTCGACCGCAAGACCTCGACCAAGTACATGCTCGCGGACGACTACAACCCGTCGGCGCCGGAGAAGAAGGCCGAGGAATCCAAGCTTGACCGCTGGAAGGCCACGATTGATGGCTGGCTGGAAGAGGACCGGCGCATGCGCTACAAGGACGTCCTTGCGATCACGGGAGGGATTGGATGAATCCAACGGCGAAGTACAAAGGACATACAGTTGAGGAAGACTTGGTACTATTGCAAGGAGAAACCGATTCCCCCGCTTCCATGGTCGCCCGAATAGATGCCCGAATTGCGGCTATGAAGGGCGAAATGGAGTCGGCTCTCAAACAGGCCAAGGCTTCATTCGACCTTCAATGCAAGGACAACCAGGTAGATGCAAACCGAAAGCTAAAAGAGGTTGAAGACAATTTAAAAAGGTCCAGGCTAGGATCTGCACTCAAGGGATTGATTGGTATTCTTCCCCAGCATCTCGACCAAGTTGAAATGGAACAAGAACGCGTCCAGTCGGTCGTTGCAGCGGTGGGCGATTCTGCCCCTGAACGAACCCTTGAACTTGTGGGCAACCTTGTAGATGAAATCGGCCGTGAGAAAATTGGTGTATGGGATTTCGAACGAGTGACCGGGATTCTCGGAACTATGCGACGGGACTTCCGAGAGCCCTTTTCGATGCAGGATCTCCTTTTCTATGCAAGCATGGGGGTGAACGGGGGCTTCAGGGACAGCAACCGGGATACGATCACTGCATTGCTTCGGAGAAATACCGATATGAAGGACTTCATCGAAGAACTGGAACACCGGTCTCGGGATATCAGGAACAAGGCCGAGATCCTCGATGATGAGATTTCATCCCTGGAGGACGGGATGCGAATCAATTGGCTCGGTTCGATGACGGACTGCAAGATTCTCCTGGATTTCTTGAAGAAGAACCGCTATGTCGAGGCGAAGAACATCAACCAATTCATCGCAAAACATTTCAACTTCAAGGGAACACCAATTACGGCTAAAGCCATGGGAGATCTGAAGCCATCCCGGGATGGTTCCTTCTCAGAAATGGCCGACTATCTCATCCTATAGAAGAGATGTGCAGACTCCAACGCAGGGTTCGTGCCAATTTCTCCATTGTTTCCCAAGATGCCTACGGTGAACATCGATTCCTTTTGGTGGGCATGATTAAGCGCTACTACTTTTATTTCTACTTTTCTGAAAGCATGGAAATCCTTGGACTGCTTGTCTCAGCTTGGATCGAAAGGGCGTAACTTCCGTTCCGCCGTTACGGAACTTTTGTTGCGCTATGAGTGAGCCGCCAGGGGATCTGGATGTTCTTTGCCACTGAGCCACGGAGAAAACGGAAATAAAGCAGTGGCACGGAATCTGCAAGATGCTTTGGGCTTGCGGTCGGATTCTGGAGGGGCTACCATGCTGTTCATGTCATCAATGAGATCACTTGTTTCCTTTGTCGGCAACAGGGACCCCTATCCGGACCAGGTCGAGGATGTCGATGAGCCGGGGCCGCTTCTGGCGTTTCTTTTGGATCGCGCCCGCGAGGGACGCCACTTCGACGAGGCCTGGCTTCTCTGCACGGCCGGCAGCTTTTTCGAGCGGGCCCGGGATCTCGAACGGGAACTCCATGACGAAGGCCTCCCCACCCGGATAGTCCCAATTGAGTTCGCCCTTCACGATGTCATCGACTACTCAGAGATCTGGTCGAACCTTGAGCGCGTGTTGCCCTCGATTCGCGAGCGGAGTTCTCCTTCCACCGAATGGTCCTTTCTCTTCGACTCGGGCACGCCCCAGGCGAAGGGCTGCCTCCTCCTGGCCGCGCGCTCAGGCCTTTTTCCCGCAACGCTGATCCAGGGCATTCCAGCTCGCTTTGCGGGAGGCACCTACAAGGCCCGCGAGATTCGTCTCGAGGGTTTTCCCGACATCAGCATGGCGAGGCCCTCCAAGGCCCCTTCTGGCGCGTTTGGGCAAGGGTTGGGAGCCTTCGCCGAGATCGAGAGGCAGGCCCTCGGCGTCGCAGGCTATGACGACCCGGTCCTCATACTTGGTTCGACCGGCACGGGGAAGACCCGCATTGCACGCATCATCCACGACGCAAGTCCGCGGAAGGGCGGGCCCTTCGTCGAGCTCAATTGCTCGGCCATTCCCGCAGCCCTTGCCGAGAGCGAGCTGTTCGGCCATGTCCGCGGTGCTTTCACGGGTACCGACCGTGCCCGCACCGGTAAGTTCCGCGCGGCCGCAGGCGGCACACTTTTCCTCGACGAGATCGGGGACCTTCCCCTCGAGCTCCAGGCAAAGCTGCTCAAGGCCCTCGACCAGGGCCGCGTGACACCCGTCGGTTCCGACGACGAGGTCAAGACCGACGCGCGCATCATCGCGGCGACCAACCATGACCTCGAGGATCTCATCGCAATTGGTAAGTTCCGCCGCGATCTCTACGAGCGGCTCAAGGTCGTCGTGGTTCGGATGCTCCGGCTCGCCGAGCGCGTCGAGGACATCCGGCCCCAGGCCACGACCTTCCTCGAGGAATGGAACCTTCAGTACTCAGAACATCGCTTTCTCACGGAGGAGGCCCTCCTCGCGCTCGAGGGCTACTCGTGGCCAGGCAATGTGCGCGAACTCATCAACACGCTGCGCAGCGCGGCTTGTACTGCGAACGGTTTGGCCATCGGGCTTGAGGTCTTGCCCGCGGAGATCCGCGCCGCAACCCGGGGAGCCGGCGCGCGTGCTGCTGCCGATTGCATCGACGAATTGCCTGCAATCTCGCGCGATGGAGTCAACCTCAGGGCAAAGCTTCTCCAGGTGGAGTGGGGCTACATCCAGGCAGCGCTCAGGCAGACTGAAAACAACCGGGAGGCCGCGGCGAAGCTGCTTGGGCTTACGGGGCACGCACTGAGAAAAGCCTTGCGGGAGAGGCTGGCGGGGTTTGTGGAGGGGGAGAGTTGAGAACCATATTGTCCTTCCACTCCTTTGACAACCCGTGAAGGCATCCGTAGGATGGAGGCCGCCACCATGGTAGAACCCTACCGCCTCTCATTCACATTCGGCGGACTCTTATTCCCAGAGTCTGTTCTGATCGCACAACGCTACCTCGTTAGGTCGGACTGGGCTGTCCTAATGGCAGAAGCCCAACAGGGCGAATTGCTGAGAAAGACTCGTACATCAAGTCGTTATCGCTACTTCCGGGAAATTCGGGATCGCCTTGCCGGAGCCTGGCCATTTGAAATTGAGCGCATTGCCAAGGAAGGAAGCGGGGCACGATACGCTGCTTTTGCGATCTGCTGTCGCCATTATGCATTTGTAGGGGATTTTGTTCATGAGGTTGTGTGGGACAAGGTCAATATGAAGTCAGGTCAAATCGGCCTTGATGATTACTATCATTTTCTTGAGTCCAAGACACCCTTGCATCCCGAGCTGTCGAAGCTCTCCGAAACAACCCGAGCAAAGCTCCGGCAAGTCACTTTCAGAATGTTGTCAGAAGGGATGTTGTTGGAAAAAGGTAGAGATCATCGGATCAAAATTCCGAGTATTCCGGGGGATTTGGTTTGTCTATACCGAGAACATGG
>JBMOIK010000415.1:0-3706 GCA_049317365.1 Rectinemataceae bacterium
GCCAATGATGCGTCGAGGTCGGCGAGGATGTCGTCGATGTTCTCGATGCCGATGGACAGGCGCACGAGGTCGGCGGTCACACCTCCTTCTTTCATCTGCTCTTCGCTGAGCTGGGAGTGCGTCGTGGTGGCCGGGTGTATTGCGAGGGACTTTGCGTCCCCGACGTTCGCCACGTGCGAGAAGAGCCTGAGCGAGTCGATGAACCTCGCACCGGCCTCCCTGCCGCCCTTCACCCCGAAGACGACCATGCCGCCAGCACCCTTGACCAGCAATTTCCGTGACAATTCATAGGAAGGATCGCCCTCGAGGCCAGGATAGCGGACCCATGTTGCCTTGGGGTGCTTCTTGAGATGACGGGCGACGGCGAGGGCGTTCTCGGAATGTCGGGGCATGCGGACGTGGAGGGTCTCCAGGCCCTGGAGGAACATCCAGGCATTGTCGGGAGAGAGGCAGGCGCCGAGGTTCCGGAGGGGCACGGTCCTGAAGCGGAGGGCGAAGGCGATCTTGCGGAGCTCCGGGGAAAGGTCGATGGCCCAGCGGAGGCCGTGGTAATTGGGATCAGGCCTGTTGAAGAGTTCGAACTTCGGATCGGACCAGTCGAAGGTACCGGCGTCGGTGGCGATGCCGCCGATGGCCGTGCCATGGCCGCCAAGCCACTTGGTGAGTGAATTGACGACAATATCCGCGCCATGCTCGATGGTCTTGAGGAGGTAGGGTGTCGTGAAGGTGGCATCGACGACGAGGGGGAGCCTGTGCTTTCTGGCCACCTTCGAGATCGCAGCCACATCTGCGAGGTCGAGGACAGGATTGCCGATGGTCTCGATGTACAGCAGGCGGGTCTTGGGAGTTATGGCCCTCTCGAAGGCCGATGCATCGTGGACATCGACAAAGCGGGTGGTGATGCCGAGATCGGGGAGGATGGCGTCAAACATCGTGTAGGTGCCGCCGTAGAGGTTCGAGGCTGACACGATCTCGTCGCCGGCCTTCGCGATCGTGATGACTGTATTGAATATCGCCGCAGTCCCGGAGGCGACCGATACCGAGGCAGCACCTCCCTCGAGCTGGGTGATCCTGGTCTCGAGGATTTCGTTGGTTGGATTGCCGAGCCGGGAATAGATGTTGCCGAACTCCTTGAGAGCGAAAAGGTTGGCCGCGTGCTCGGCGTTCTTGAAGGTAAAGGCGCTCGTCCTATAGACGGGGACGCCGCGGGAAAAGGTCGTGGGATCGGGACTGTGACCGGACTGGATGGAAAGAGTCTCGAAGCGGGCCCTGGTTTCATTCGCCATGATGTTCCTCCGGGAAATGCATGCCTAGTGCCACCCTTTGGATGGCAGGCCAGTTCAGCCCCGCTCGACCGCTTCGCGGCGACGCGCGACCATGGGCGGACGGGGCAGGATCATTCCGCATGGCATACCGTGTCGACCCTCACGCTCGCTCATGGATTCCATGCTCTCCCAAGGCAATCAGCAGCTTGCCTTTTCTCCATTGATCTACCACACTGTGGTACCTAGTCGTTACTATGGACAGCCACGATCGGAGTGTCAATATGGATGCGGCGGAATTTTCGAGACTGAGGGCGCTGACAGGAAGGAGCCAGAAGGACCTGGCCGGAATGCTTGGGGTTTCGAGAAAGGCAGTCGAAAGCTACGAGCAGGGATGGCGCCAGGTCCCCCCGGTCACCGAGAGAATGCTCTACTACATAGCCTTCAAGCTCCGGATTTCCAGGCTCGAGGACCAGCCGCCCTGCTGGAAGGCCCGGAACTGTCCCGAGGCGACGAAGTCGGACTGCCCGGCCTGGAAGTCGAGGGACGGCCACTTCTGCTGGTTCATCACCGGGAGGCTCTGTGCCGCGGCCCGCCATTCCGCCGAGCCTGACCGATACTGCTTCGGCTGCCCGGTTTTCACTGACGAGCTGGAAGCCGTCAGCGTGACGGGCGACTGAGGCAGGCGCAGCTGTGCGCCGGCAGGGGGGGGACACCCGGGTGCTCACTCGACACTCTGGCACGGCGCGGTTATCCTCCCAACGAGGAGCATGCATGTATCTCATCCGTGTAGAGGCCGGTTTCGCTGCGGCGCATTTCCTTTCGCACTACCATGGCAAGTGCGAGCGTCTCCATGGTCACAACTATAAGGTTCGCGTCTGGGCGAGGGGACCAGAGCTTGACTCCGGCGGCATGCTCATGGACTTCGGGGAGCTGAAAAAGGCGCTTCGCGACATCCTTGAGGATTTCGACCATCACCATTTGAACGAGGAACCCTTCTTCAAGGACGACCCGAGCGCCGAGCGCATCGCAGAACTCGTGTTCCAGCGGCTTCGGGAGCGGCTTCCTGCGGCACCACTCCACGCTGTCGAGGTCTTCGAGACGGAGACAAGCATGGCACGGTACGAGGCGGACTGAGGTGGGTGAAGCTGTCGTGGACAGGGGCGGCCAGGACGCCCAGGCCATCTTCCGCGCCGCGGTCGCCCGGGTCGACCCGGTTCCAATGATGGGCTCTACCCTATCAATTGCGATGAACGGCGCCAATCGTCGGCTGGTCGCGCACAGCGGCTTCGAGGAGGCCGTCTTCGAGCTGCCTGAGGGCGGGAGGATCCTGGCCATCGGCATGGGCAAGGCCTCGGCGCGGATGGCCCTGGGACTCGAGGGAGTGCTGGGATCCGGCCTTGCGGGGGGCGTCATCGCCGTCAAGCACGGCCACGGCGAAGTCCTTTCAAGGCTCAGCCTGGTAGAGGCCGGGCATCCTGTTCCCGACCCAGGATCGCTCCGTGCATCGGCGATGATGCTTGACCTCGGGCGGAGCCTCGGGACGGCCCTGGATGCCCGGGATCTCGTGATCGTCCTCGTCTCTGGAGGAGGCTCTTCGATCCTCTGCGCTCCCGCGTTAGGCCTCAGCCTGGAGGACAAGATCCAGGCGACAGATCTCCTGTTGAAATCAGGAGCGAGCATCGGGGAGGTCAACTGTGTCAGGAAGCACCTTTCGGCGGTGAAGGGCGGGCAGCTGGCCCGATCACTTTCACCCGCCCGGGTCCTTTCCCTCGTGCTCTCGGATGTCATCGGGGACGACCTCGACGCCATCGCCTCGGGGCCGACGGTTCCCGATCCCTCGACCTTCTCCGAAGCGCTGGCTATCGTCAGGCGATACGGTCTTGCGGAGCTCCTGACGGAGGCGGTACGCAGCCGCCTCATCGAGGGTGCCGCCGGCAGCATCGCCGAAACGCCGAAGCCGGGCGACCCTGCCTTTGCGGGCAACAAGACAGTGTTGGTTGGAAACAACCGGATCGCCCTGGCGGCCGCCGAGGCAGAGGCGAAGCTGCGCGGCTACGAATGCCTGGTGCTGACGTCGAGGCTCGAGGGAGAAGCGAGGGAGCTGGCCCGGCTCTTCCTCGGAATGGGCAAGGACATTTCGAAATCAGGCTTTCCGCTCAGGCGTCCGGCCTGCGTCATCGCTGGTGGCGAAACCACCGTGACGGTGCGCGGAAAGGGCAGGGGTGGCCGCAACCAGGAGATGGCGCTCGCCTTTCTCGATGCCCTGGTTCGCTTTCCGAAGGATGGAGGGGGCCTGACCTTCCTTTCGGCGGGGACCGACGGCAACGACGGCCCTACCGACGCTGCCGGGGCCTGCGTAGATCGCACAACGCTCGACCGGGTCCGCTTTCTGGGCCTCGATCCAGCGTCGGCCCTTGCAGACAACGATTCCTACGGTTTTT
>JBMOIK010000416.1:0-3694 GCA_049317365.1 Rectinemataceae bacterium
TGAACCGGCAGTTCCTCACGGACGGGACAGCCCCCACAGCGCTGCTTACGCGCGTCGGCATCAACACGGGAGACATGGTCGTCGGCAACATGGGCACGAACCGCAAGATGGACTACACGATCATCGGCGACGCCGTCAACCTTGCGGCACGGCTCGAGGGCGTGAACAAGTAATACGGCACCTGGATCTGCGCGTCGGAGGACACTGTCTCCGCGGCGGGCGGGGACTTCTTCTTCCGGCGGCTCGATCGCATACGGGTAGTCGGAAAGAGCCAGCCGATCCAGATCTTCGAACTCGTCGACTTGAAAAACGCCCTGTCGCAGGAACAGAAGTCCTTTTTCGAACGCTTCGTGGAGGGGATGGCCCGCTTCGACTCCCGCGACTGGAAGGGGGCACGCGAGACCTTCCAGGCCTGCCTCGACGCGAGCGCGGAGGACGGCCCCTCGAAAACCTACATCGGGCGCTGCGACAATTACATCAAAGCGCCGCCCCCGGCCGACTGGGATGGTGTCTACAACCTTACAGCTAAATAGGAGGAATCATGGCGCTCAATCTGCTTTTCCTGTTCGCGGCCCTCTTTGTCCTTTCGCACCTCGGGCTTTCGAGCGACCGGATCAAGAAGCCCCTCGTCAAGGCTATCGGCGACAAACCCTTCATGGGCCTGTACTCGCTGGTAGCCCTTGCGATGCTGGGCCTTTCCATCTGGATGTACGCTGGCCTCGGCGCCCGCGGGCCTGCGCTCTGGGTTCCCCTGGGCTGGGACAATCCCGTCCCCTACGTCCTCATGCTGCTTTCCATCCTCTTCATCGTGCTTGGGAGCGTCACCCCCAGCCCCGTGGGCGCTGACATGGGCATGGGAGCCAAGCCCGTCGCGCGCGGAATACTCCGCGTGACAGCCCATCCGCAGAACTGGGGCATGGTCTGCTTCGGCCTCGCGCATGTGTTGGTCACCGGCACGGCGGGCGCCCTCGCGCTCTACGGCATGTTCGTCCTGACCGGGATGATCGGCATGTACCACGAGACCGCCAAGAAGAGGAAGGACGGGGACGCGGAGGTCCAGGCCTTCCTGAAGGAGACGGGCCTCATCCCCTTTTCCGCCATTGTCCGGGGAAAAAACAAGTTCGTAGTTGGTGAATTCGGCATCATGCCCATCCTCGTTGCCCTGACCGTCTTCGGCCTTTCCATCGTGGCGCACTTCGTGCTGTAGGACCCGCCCCCTACTTCATGAACAATGCCGTCAATCTGCGCGTCGTCGCCACGAGCCCCACCGCGACCATCGCGGCGAAATACAGGGCATGCCAGAGGATGGACGCGTCGAACTGCCCGAGTGTGAGACCCCGGATCAGTTCGATGCCGTGCCAGAGCGGGAATAGCTTGACAAGCAGCTGGATTGCCTCGGGGTAGACGGTGATGGGATAGAAGGTCGCCGAGAACATGAACATGGGCAGCATGAAGAAGTTGATCCAGTCCATCTGCTGGAAGGTCTTCATGTAGGAGGTGATGGCCATGCCGCAGGAGGCGAAGCCGAAGGCTATGAGCAGTGCCGCCGGTATGGCCAGGAGGCCCCAGGGCGAGAGCACCAGGCCGAAGGCGAACATCACGCTCATGAAGGCCAGCGCGTACACGAGGCCCCTGAGGAGGGCGTAGGCTATCTCCCCCAGCGCGATGTCGAGGGGGCCCAGGGAGGTGGCGATCATCGCCTCGTAGAGCCTGGCAAAGCGCATCTTGAAGAAGACGTTCCAGGTGGAGTCGTAGATCGCGCCGTTCATCGCGGAGGTGGCCAGGAGGGCGGGTGCGATAAATGCGGCATAGCTCACGGGTAGGCCCTTCGGCCCCTGGATGGCACCGATCAGGCCCCCGAGTCCGAGGCCGAAGGACAGGAGGAAAAAGACCGGCTCGAAGAAGCCCGAGACCACCACGAACCAGGCGGAGGTCTTGAGGGCATACATGGCACGGAGGACGACGGTGTGCGGCCGTCCGGCGTAGACCCCCCGCAACCCCGCGGGCATGGGGCGGCCATCCCTCATTTCGACAGCCTCCGCGCGAAGGACTTCCAGGTGAGCCCGAGGCCGATCATCAGCATTATGACGAGATAGCCGAGGTGGCAGGCGGTAAGCCAGGCTGGCTCCGCCATCCCGTAGGCGGCGACCCTCCCGAGCTGGGTCGCGTGGCAGAGGGGGGAGATCCACCCGATCCACTGGAGGCCGGGGGGGAGGCTCTCGAGGGGGAAGAAGGTGCCCGAGAACAGGAACATGGGAACTATGACGAGGCGGTTGATTATGGCGAACCAGCCGTCGTCCTCCTCAAGGCGCGAGGCGATGGCCATGATCACCGAACCGAAGGCCAGCCCTGCAAGCATTGCCGCAGGAAGGGCCATCCAGGCCGAGGGTGAGGGGAGGGCGTGGAAGAGCGACAGGAAGCCGAAGAAGACGGTCACCGTGAACACGACCCGGAAACCCGCTGCGAGGAGGACGCCGTTTGCGACCTGCCTGGCGCTGATCGGGGCCGCGTTCATGGCCCAGAACTCCCGGGTCCATTTGAAGCCGCCCATGACCGGGAAGGCGCATTCCTCGAAGCCGACGTTGAGGGCGGCGCTTGCCAGGAGGGCGGGCCCCACGAAGGTGAGGTAGCTGATGGCGCCCTGTCCGAGGCTGCCGCCGCTGGCATCGATGTAGGAACCGATGCCGAGCCCGAGCGAGAAGAGGTAGAACATCGGATTGAAGACGCTTCCCATCATGATGCTCACGAGGTAGGCCCGCATGGTGCGGAGGCGGTGTTCGCAGACGTACCAGGTCCCGAAGGCGATGCTCCGCGCGCTGCGGCGAGCGCCGAAATGGGCCTGGGCTCCCCTGTGGGCCCTGGCTTCGCTGCTCATTCCGCTGCTCATTCCGCTGCTCATTCTACGAGGCTCCGTCCCGTGAGGCGGAGGAAGACGTCCTCGAGGCTCGAGCGGCGCACCAGGGAGGTCAGGGGGCGGAGTCCGCCATCGACGATGCGAGCGAGGTCCTCCTCGCCGGTCTGGGTGTAGATCAGGATGCGGTCGGGCAGGGTCTCGATGCGATCGCCTGTGCCCGCCAGATGCAGGGCGACCTCGGCATTCCTGTCGGAGCCGAAGCGGAGCTCCACCACCTCGCGGCTGGAGTATTGCTGGATGAGGGCCGCCGGCGTTCCCGCTGCCATGATCCTGCCCTTGTCCATGACGACCAGGCGGTCGCAGAGCTGCTCGGCCTCGTCCATATAATGCGTAGTTATGACGAGTGTGACTCCGCCCTCCTTGAGGCGGAAGAGGCGGTCCCAGAGGATGTGCCTGGCCTGGGGGTCGAGCCCGGTGGTCGGCTCGTCGAGGAGGAGGATGTCCGGTTCGTTGACCAGGGCGCGCGCGATGGTGAGGCGCCGCTTCATGCCACCTGAGAGCGTGTCCACCTTGACCGCTGCCTTCTCGGACAGCTGCGCGAACTCGAGGAGCTCCTGGGCCTTGGGCCGGAGGAACTTCATGGGCAGGCCGAAATAGCGCCCGTAGACGATGAGGTTGTCGCGCACCCTGAGTTCGGTGTCGAGGTTGTCCTGCTGGGGTACGACCCCGAGGTGGCCGCGTATGTCAGGGCCGCGTTCGTCGGGGTCCATGCCCAGGATGGAGAGCGTGCCCCCGCTGCGCCTCGAGACGCTCGCTATCATGCGCATGATCGTCGACTTG
>JBMOIK010000417.1:0-3693 GCA_049317365.1 Rectinemataceae bacterium
CGCAACCTCGCTGTCCTCGTCGACCGCCAGTTCCAGGCCATCGAGCGATCGAGCGCATCCATCGAACAGATCATGGCCTCGGTGGCGAACGTCGCGCGCATAGCCGACGCCCGTACCGCCGCGATCAACGACCTTGTCGACATGATACGGAACGGCGGCGACAAGGTGCAGGAGACCAATTCGATGATCGCCGAGATCGCCAAGAACGCGGACTCGATGATGGAGATGATCGACATAATTGACAACATCTCCAGCCAGACCAACCTCCTGGCCATGAACGCCGCCATCGAGGCAGCCCACGCGGGCGAGGCGGGCAAGGGCTTCGCGGTCGTCGCCGGCGAGATACGCCAGCTGGCGGAGGGCACCGGTGCGAACGCGGCCCAGATCGCCGCCTCGCTCCGAGTGACCACCGACCGCATCAGGCTCGCCGCGGACGCCGGCAACAAGAGCGAGGAAGCGCTGAATGTCATCAACCGGGAGGTCGCCGAATTCGCCAAGGCCATGCACGAGGTCTCCGGCTCCATGAACGAACTCTCCCAGGCGGGCCAGGAGATCCTGGAGTCCATCGGCACCCTCGTCACGACGAGCGAGACTGTCAAGTCGACCTCCGGCGAGATCAATTCCGCCACCCAGAACATCCTCGAGTCCGTGCATTCGCTCAAGGGAATCTCGGCGAGCGCCCTCGGCGAAATCCATGGCGTTTCCACGGCAACCAAGTCCCTCGGCGTTGTATCGCTCCAGGTTTCGGCCTTCGGCAACCAGAACAAGTACAACAATTCCCTTCTGGCGATCGAGACGGCCAAGGTCGAGACCGGCATCAAGCAGGAAGCTTCCACGGAAGCCGTCGGCGTTGGCATCGACTGGTCCGATGTCCTCGGGGTCGGAATCACGGCCATGGACGACGAGCACAAGGAGCTGTTCAAGCGCATCAACACGCTCCTCGTGGCCCTCGTCGGCGACGAGGCCGGGAGCCAGACGGCCGACCTCGAGGCCATCGTGGAGTTCATCCGCCAGTACATCGATTTCCATTTCCGCGACGAGGAGAAGCTCCTCCTGGCTGAGGGCTACCCGCGCTACGACGCCCACCGCCAGCTCCATGCCGCCTACGAGGGCGAGTTCGCCGACATCGGCAAGGAGCTCAAGGCCAAGGGCTTCTCTCCGGCCCTCCTCATCCGCATCCAGGACAAGCTGGTCAACTGGCTCCTCGAGCACATAGCCCGGGTCGACACCGATTACGGGGCGTGGATCAACGCCAGGCGGGCGGAAAAGCAGGCGCCAGGGAAGGGGAGCGGCGCGAGAAAGGCATAGCGCAGGGTAAGGCGAGGCTCCCGCCCAGCCGCTAGTGGCCTTGCGGCCTATGGCAGGAAGCGGCTGCGGACCGACCAGAGGCCGGCGGCCGGGTTGGGCACATAGAATGCTTCCCCGCCTTCCGCCTGGTTCATTCCCGGCACGAGCTGCTGACTTTTCCATCGGGCTTCCTCGCTTGAGAGGTCCCGCCAGCCGAATCCGGCAGCCTCCACCTCCTCCTGTGAGAGCCCGCCCGTGCAATAGGTGATCGAGAAGCGGTCCTCGCTTGAGCCGTGGATGAGGTGGGCCGCTGCGGAGAGGTTGGCTCCCAGATCGGGATCGGCGGCGACTGCGGCCAGCGTGGTGTCTGTCCCCCGATAGCCGTGCTTCCGGATCAAGCGGTCGATGGTCGAGTCCTCCCCGAAGCGCTGGACGCCCGGGGCCAGTATGATGAGTTCGCCGCCATCGGCCATGGCCATCCGCAAGCGGTAGATGGCCTTGTTTCCAAGCCAGGTGGACTTGAACTCATGGGGATCGAGGGTGACGACAGCCCGCGTGATGGGCTTGTCGAGGAGCTGGACGTTCAGGCGCTGCGAAAGGGCGGCGGCCTCCTCAAGGCAGCTCCGGCCCTCACCCGCAAAAACCCCCTTAAGAGCATCGGCCTGCCCCGATTCGCCAGGTCCGACAACGGTGAGGGCCCAGAAGAGGGGGAGGGCCTGGGCGAATTCACGCTCAGCATAGTCGAAGAGGGCGCGCACCGGGGTATCGAGCCTCCCCATGATCCGCTCCATCCCGAAAACGGCACCGAGGAAGTGGCTCCGGTTGATGGCATCAACCCCACCTGTTCCAACAAAGACATTTTTAGCGTGGTTGGCCATCCCAGCCACCTCGTGGGGGACTACCTGCCCAACTGAAACAATGAGGTCATGGCCGCCATCCGCCACCAGGCGATTGACCTCGGCAGGCCAGTCATACGAAAGCTTGCCCTCGGAGAGCTCCCGAACATATGTGGTGGGTACCCGACCCAGGGTGACGAGGTCCTTCCTCCAATCATGGACGCGGAAGAGGGAGGCTGGCACAGCGGGGTACATCGCGGCGATCTCGGCCAATGACATGGCTTCGTGCGTACCGAGGGCCGGCAGGACATCGGTCAAGGCTCCTCCATAGTACTCGTAAAGCAGGCCAAGCACGATCCCGGCCCTCGATCTCCCCCGTGTCGCGTCCGGGACCAGGGCCAGGACCCGCCTGCGCCGGCCGAGACGGTCGAGGGCGGGCAATAGGCTTTCACGGACAAGCTCAGTCTCAGGATCGCTCATGGGGCGATACTAGCACGGCCCTTCCTTGGGCTCCAGACGGCTCCAGACGGGGACAGACACCGTTATTCGGGCATTCTGGCCAGCATGCAGGGAGCATGCAGGGTGTCTGTCCCCGTTTTGCTGCCGGTTTTCCTAGCGGGCCGGTCGGGCAAGCCCCTGGCTGGAAACTTCCCGTTCAGTAGCATGTGTTACCGCAATGTCTGTCCCCCCGTGCCATCATGGACCATGAAACATATTTCCATCTCTGGAGGCTCCAACATGGCCAAGCGGCAGATCATCGAAATCGACGAGGAAACATGCACGGGCTGCGGCGACTGTGCGACAGGCTGCCCTGAAGGCGCGCTCAGGATCATAGACGGTAAGGCCCGCATGGTCGGCGAGAATCTCTGTGATGGACTGGGAGCCTGCATCGGCACCTGCCCCGTCGGCGCGATCACCATCGTTGAGCGGGAGGCGGAACCCTACGACGAGGCCAAGGTCATGGAAGGCATCGCAAAGCTGGGCCACAAAGTAATCGCCGCCCACCTCGAACACCTGTCGCATCATGGCCAGGATCTCTATGTCCGGCAGGCTCTGGAGTGGATGGAGGGCCAGGGCATCGAAACAAAGGACTTCGGCTTTGCTGGACAGGGACAGACACCGCATTTCGATCCCTGCCCGGGTTCGGCTTCCCGACGGTTTACACCCCTCACGCCCAAAACGACCCGAGAAACGGTGTCTGTCCCCGTGCGGCCCCCCTCGACCCTGGCCTCCTGGCCGATCCAGCTTCACCTCATCAACCCGAGGGCGGCGCAGTTTGCCGATGCCGACATCCTCGTAGCGGCTGACTGTACGGCCTTTGCTCTCGGCAGCTTCCGTGCCGACATCCTGTCCGGGAAGAGCCTGGTCATCGCCTGCCCCAAGCTCGACCAGGGTCGCGAGGTTTATATCGACAAGCTCACCTCCCTTTTTGCAAACGCAAGGTCCGTGACAGTCGCAATCATGGAAGTACCCTGTTGCTCTGGCCTCCTCAAGCTCGCGCTCGAGGCCCGGGACGCCGGCAGCCGAAAGCCGGCGCTGGACACCGTAGTCGTGGGAATCCAGGGGGAAG
>JBMOIK010000418.1:0-3685 GCA_049317365.1 Rectinemataceae bacterium
TACGACGAGTTCGAGATCGTCGACGTCGATGCCGCGGGCGGCGACATCGGTGGCGATGAGGATGCGGATGGAGCCGGAGCGGAAGTCCTCCATCGTGCGGGTCCGCGCTCCCTGGCTCTTGTTGGCGTGGATGGCCGCGGCGGGGGTGCCGCCTGCGTTGAGGGCCTTGGCGAGGCGGTCGGCTCCGTGCTTGGTGCGCGTGAACACGATGGCACGGTCCACATCCTTTGAGGCCACGAGGCTGGCCAGGAAGGCGCGCTTGTCGCTCTTTTCGACATAGGCGACAACCTGGTCGATCAGCTCAACGGTCGGCTTTTCGGGGCTGACGGCGACGCGCGCGGGGTTCTTGAGGATCGTTGCCGCGAGGTTGGCTATGTCCTTGGGCATGGTTGCCGAAAAGAGCATCGTCTGCCGCCGCTCCGGGAGGAGGGAGATCACGCGGCGCACGTCGTGGATAAAGCCCATGTCGAGCATGCGGTCGGCCTCGTCGAGGACGGCGATCTCGACATGGTCGAGGCGGATCGAGCCATCTGAGTGGAGGTCCAGGAGTCGGCCAGGGGTTGCCACCAGGACATCGACGCCTCGGCCGAGGGCCTTGGCCTGGGGACTCTTGCCGACGCCGCCGAAGACGCAGGCATGGGTGCAGCGCGAGCCGCGCCCGTAGACCTCGAAGCTAGCATCGATCTGGGCGGCAAGCTCGCGGGTGGGGGCGACGACGAGGGCGCGGGCCGACCTCGGGCCGGGTCTGCCAGGACGCGCTGCCAGGAGCTGGATGATCGGGAGGGCGAAGGCCGCAGTCTTGCCGGTGCCGGTCTGGGCAGTGGCCAGGAGATCCTTGCCCTCGAGGAGGGGCGGGATGGAGGCCGTCTGGATCGGGGTCGGCGTGGTGTAACCTTCAGCGGCAACAGCGGAAAGGAGGGCCTCCGCAAGGCCGAGGGACGCGAACGTGGACTCGTGCATCATGTTCCTTGGTTGTTGGGTGGCGCAGCCATTGTGCGCGCCTGCCCGTAGATGAGGGGCTGAAGATACTCCAAAATTGCCCTGAGAGGATAGGGGAGGACGTCTCTGCCTCTGGAGCAATCCCGACGATGCTCCCTAAGCTGCTCTGGTGGCTGAAATTGCCAGGGAGGAGGGTTGTTCAAGCCGTGCCGGCACTCTTTTCCCATCGCGATTCGATAGCGGCCAAGGTAGGTCCAAGGAGTTCCTGGGCTGCCCTAAGTTCGGCTTCGAGCCCCCTGAGCTTCCGTTCCTTCCTGAGTCGCAGCTCCAGCATCTCGCAGAGCTTCGAAAGCCTCATGCCGCCAAGCAGCGCACTCGAGGACTTGAAGCGGTGCACAACGTCGAGGACCCCCTCCAGATCGCCGCCTTCGATGGCCTCTGCGAGGATCACCATGCGTGCCGGACTCTCGGTAAGGAAAATCTGCACGATTTCGACGGCAACTTCTTCCATTCGCAGCACCATGTCGTCGAAGATCGCGAAATCGAGGATGGGGCTATCGTTCCAGTTTTCTTCTGTTTGGTCCATTTTTCCTCCAGGTCGGATCGGGGGATGCCTTGACTGCCTGGAGGCAGGCTCCCTGATCCCGGCCCTCTGCGCGCAACGCAGCCGCGTTTGACGCGGATACCCTTCATGGAAGAGTATAGGGGGCGCTCCCAGCCTTCGCAACCTTGCCGCTATTTCCAAGTTCAGGAGGGACCATGGCCCGTGACACTCCAGCATCGCTTCGTTCTGCCTCCATCTACCAGGTCTTCGTAAGGAACTGGTCCGGGGAAGGGACCTTTGACGCCGCCCTCCCCTCCATCGACGCGGCAGCCCGCATGGGCTTCGACATCCTCTACCTCACGCCGATCCACCCCGTCGGCAGGGTTGCCAGGAAGGGCAGTGCCGGAAGTCCCTATGCCATCGCCGACTATCGCGCCGTCGAGCCCTCCCTCGGAGGCGAGGCAGCCTTCAAGCGCTTCCTCGACGCAGCCCATTCCCGGGGGCTCAAGGTCATCATCGATGTCGTGTTCAACCACACGAGTCCGGACTCGGTCCTCTCCCGAGAGCATCCCCAGTGGTTCTGGAAGGGTCCGGACGGCAGGCCCGCGCCACGCTTTCCCGAGTGGTCCGACGTCGTCGACCTCGACTACTCGCATCCCGAGCTCCGCGAGTACCTCTTCGAAACCCTCATCCACTGGCTGCGCTTCGGGGTCGACGGCTTCCGCTGCGATGTGGCGAGCATGGTGCCCGTCGATTTCTGGGTCGAGGCGCGGAGGCGTTGCGCGGTCGAGGCCACAAAGGGGCCGGGCTTCCACGCCTGCCTCTGGCTGGCGGAGAGCGTCCACCTGGGCTTCATCGAGCATCTCCGCGCCCAGGGGCACGCGGCAGCCTGCGACGCGGAACTCCACGAGGCCTTTGACCTCAGCTACGACTACGATGGCCGCGAAGCCCTCGAAGCCGCCTGGGCGGGCCGCGCTCCCCTTTCGCGCTACCTCGACCACCTCAGGCTCCAGAAGACCATGCTCCCCGCGCACGCGGTCAAGGCGCGCTTCCTCGAGAACCACGACCAGGCCCGCGCGGCCGGGCGCTTCGGGCGCGGCGCGATCCTTCGCAATTGGACCCTTTTTGCGATGCTCCTCGAGGGCTGCTTCCTCGCCTACATGGGACAGGAACGCGCCATCGCCAGGCGGCCCTCCCTCTTCGAAGTGGATCCCGTACCCTGGACCGAGGGGGATGATTCCTTCGAGCCCTGGTTCACCAAAGCCCATTCGGTTACCAAGGCAATACGTGCCCGCGAGGAGTGTTTTGCGGCGACCGAGATTGCCGATGGCCTTGTCCTCGTCGAACGGAGTGGCGGCCCGAGGCCCGTCAGCGCCCTCCTCAATCTCCGGGGCCTCTCCGGCACCGTCGCGCTGCCCTCCGGCTGCAGCCTCTCCGGCCGCGACCTCCTGACCGGCGCTCCTGTCATGCTGTCAGGCAGGATCGAAATAGCCTCGGAGCCAATCCTTGTCGAAGCCGGAGTGCCACTAACGCGTCCTTGACGCGGCACCCTCGGGCCCCCAGAGTATCAGTATGCAAAACGAAGCTGGCATTCTGAGGGAGCGCAGGCTCTGGCGGCGCATCCAGGCTCTCAAGGCGAGCATCGACCAGCCGCTTGTGGAACTTGCCGCAAGCGTGGCGGTCTCTGCGGAGCCCGAGCCCTTCGACCGACGCATGGAGCTTGAGTGGGCTCCGATCTCGCGGGGGCAGTCCTGGGGGAAGGCATACTCCTGTGCCTGGTTCCACCTTTGCGGCCGAGTTCCCGAAACGGCGCGCGGTGCCCACGTCGTAGCCCTTGTCGACCTCGACGGTGAGGGTCTTGTCGTCGACCAGGAGGGGAAGGCCCTCGCCTCGGTTTCGAGCGTCGGTACCTGGATGGATCGCGTGCAGACTGGCCGCGGCCGCTCCACTGTGGAGCTCTTCCCCATCGCGAAGGGCGGCGAGGAGGTAGATCTCTGGATCGATGCGGGCTTCAACGGCAAGATCGTCCTGCCCTTCGGCCGTGCCCGTTTCAGGCACGCGCGCCTGGCGGCTCGTCGCGACGACCTCTACAGTCTGTATTATGACTATGCTGTCCTCGCCTTCGCCGTCGCAGCCCTCAAGGGGAAGCGGAAGGACGACAGGCTTCGTGCCGCGAGGCTCCGTTCCATCCTCGAGGAGGCC
>JBMOIK010000419.1:0-3675 GCA_049317365.1 Rectinemataceae bacterium
GAGGATCATCGGATTCTCGAGGACGGCTGTCTGGGTGTCGCGGTTGGTGGCGAAGTAGGCACTCACGAAGCCGCGCGATTGAGCCCTCGACGAACTCGATCGTGGTGTCCATGTCTTCTCGATCAAGAGGGGGAACGAAGTCTAGCGGAGCGTTAGCACATCCAACCAAATCTACGGGAAGAACCCAAGCCGACGGGTCTTTGAAGAGCAGGGTAGGGCAGGGCCTGTCGCGGGTGATTCACGCCTGATCTCGTGGGGTGGGTAGTTCAAGACACGCGACTCCCTCTGCCTAACGCTGCGCTAAACTTCGTTCCGAAGTCCTCGCCCGCTTCGCGGGCTCCGGGCTTCTAACGCTGCGCTAGACTTCGTTCCGGCACCCCCACTTTCTCTTGGCGCTATTTTATCTTCTTCGGCCAGGCGACAACTCCCTCCATCAGTCAACTACCAAGTGGCTGGTGATTGCTTTGACGACGTCATGGGCTCTCGCGAGCGCCATCTTGATCATTTCCAGATCAAGGTTATCGGGATAGGGATAGCGCGTCTTTACGGCGTACATGTTCAATTGGCTGCAATTGTCGGAAAGAACACTGAAGTCTGCTGTGAAAGATTCGCAGGAGGAAAGCAGGAAGACCAGGTTGTGTGTTTTGTCGGGTTCTTGCCCATTTTGGATGAGGTAGGCCTTGAGGTGCTTCTCGACGGATTGCTGGCAAAGGAAGCCGACGATTTCAAGGGGAACCGGCCGCATCGTGAGGAGGAATTGGGCCGTGGCGAGATCCTGCTTTCCCAACTCGACCCATTCCTTGACGATGTCTTCAAGCCGCATACAGCACCTTCCCTTCGCGTGCTATTTTCCGTTCGAGGGTGGGGAAGGGTTTTCTCTCCTCAAAGTCCTTCATCGTCTCGACGATCACATCCAGGGGAAAGGATATCTTCCCGAACGAATCGCGCCAGATCCGCGCGGAGTCGATCGGCTCATGAGCTCCATTGCTTTCCACAAGGACGAGGAGATCGATATCGCTGTCTGCATTCCTGACCCCCTTGGCGGTCGAGCCGAAGAGGATAATGGATCGGACAGAGGGGTAGGCGCTGATGATGCCAAGAAGAGTATCCAACTCCTGAGCCGTTTTCCCCGAAAGCCCTGGGACTTTTTCCATTGAATCTCTCCTTCTTGTTTACCAATCCAAGCGCTCTTTAGCGCCAACCGGTCTTGGTGTTTCGTCCATGTATCCTACTCGGCCTCGTTCGCCGTAGAAAGTTCCGCCTGCCTCAGCACGAGTTGAGTCGCGTCTTCCGAGAGGTCGGGCGGATACCCATAGCGCGCCAAAAGCCGACGCACTTGTCTGCGCAAATCGGCGCGGACCGACTCTCGTTGCGACCAATCGAGCTTGGGCAGCTTCTTCACCATCTCGGCGAGTTCCCGTGCCATCAGGCGCAGCTTGTCGTTTTCCATCGCCTTCCGCGCCGATTCATTCTCTGCGATGGCATCGTAAAAGGCAGTTTCTTCGGTGCTGAGACCCAGCTCCTGTCCGCGTTTTCGGACTTCACGAACCCATTTCGCGAGGTCCAGAAGGCGAGTGATCATTTCCGCTGTCGTGATGGCCTTGTTGGTATAACGAAGCAAAGCATCCTCGAGGGCCTCGCGAAATTTCTTGCTCATGACAAGGTTGGTCCGCTCGCTGCTGCGAATTTGATCAGCCAGGAGTTTGCGCAGCGTTTCCAGCGCGAGGTTCTTCTGCTCCAAAGCAGCCACGCGGGAAAGGAACTCCTCGGAAAAAATATCAAGGCGAGCCTCTTCGAGTCCCGCCGCTGCGAAAAGGTCGATGACCTCCCCAGCGTTCACGGCCCCGCCTATAACTTGGCGGACGGCGGCATCAATGTCAGCATTGGCTTTGGCAGGGGTGCCCGATTCGCCCTCATCGTTCAGGCGTTTGCGAATCATTGCCAAGACTCGCTGGAAGAAGGCCAGGTGCGGCGTGATGGCTTCCGCCTCGGGGCGCGGCACCACGAGGGCGAAGGCCATCGACAGCTCCTTCACCATGCTGCGGAATCGCTTCCACCCGTCGTTTTGTTTGAAGACGTGGTCCGCCGCATCGACATACACTTTCAGTACCGAGGTAGGGGCGGCATCGAGGGCAAGGCGATAATCGAAGCCATGGAAGAAGGCTTGCAACTTCTCGAAGGCGCCGTTCATCGCCGGTACGGCCTCGTCCTGTACCTTCTTGACGGCATCGCCTCGGCCCCCCGCTTGCGTGTAGGTAGCCAGGGCGTCGGCCAGCTGATCCGCCAGTCCGAGCAGATCCACGACGAGCCCACCTGGTTTTTCGCCATACACGCGGTTCACGCGGGCTATGGCCTGCATCAGGCTATGTCCCGCCAGGGCTTTATCCAAATACATCGTGTGCATCGGCGGGCAGTCGAAACCGGTCAACCACATGTCGCAGACGATCACCAATCGGAAATCGTCGGCAGGGTCTTTGTATCGCGCGGCGAGGGCCTTGCGGGCAGCCTTGCTCCTCGAGTGCTGGAGTAGCGGCTCCTCGTCAGTTACCCCGCCCGTCATCACTACTTTCATCGCGCCTTTGTCGTCGTCGACGTGGTGCCATTCAGGCTTGAGTTTGCGGATTGCCTCGTAGAGTCGCGCGGCAATGTCACGGCTCATCGTGACGACCATCGCCTTGCCTTCCATCGCTGCCCGGCGCTGATCCCAGTGATCCACGATGAAGGCCGCCAAGCGTTCGATTCGCTCCAGTGCTCCCACCAAGGCTTCGAGGGGCACCCGAACGGTTTCTTCCACGTCCTCGCCCGAACGCGATGCATTGGCGGCCGCATCCACTTCAGCTGCTGCGGAGGAGGCGCCCGCTTCATTGACGAGCAGTTTGACAATACGCGACTCGTAGTAGATCGGCTTGGTAGCGCCGTCTTCCACCGCCTGGCGAATGTCATAGATGTCTGTGTATTCCCCGAAGACGCGCGGGGTGCTCCGGTCGTCGCGATCGAGGGGTGTCCCCGTAAAGCCAACGAAGGTCGCGTTGGGTAGGGCTTCGCGCATCCAGCGCGCGCCTCCTTCGGTAAAGCCGTATTGGCTCCGGTGCGCTTCGTCGGCCATCACCACTATGTTGGCCCTGTCGCTGATAACCCCGTGGTCCTCGGTGAACTTATAAATAGTCGTGAATACTACTCCACCCGAGGCTCGATCCAGCATGGACTGGAGATCCTTCCGACTTTCAGCCTGCACGGGATCCTGGCGAAGAAGGGCTCGCCCGGCCGCGAAGGTGCCGAAAAGCTGATCGTCCAGGTCATTGCGGTCAGTCACCATGACGATAGTCGGATTGGCCATCGCCGCTTCGCGGATCAGGGCGCCCGCAAGCATCAGCATCGTGAGGCTCTTGCCCGAGCCCTGAGTGTGCCAGACAACCCCGCCCTTTCCGGCATCGGTGCTGGTATTCACTCCCGCTGGTGGCTTCAGCGCTGCAAGAACTGCCGCGCGGGTTTGCCGCACTGCGCGGAACTGGTGATAGCCCGCAACCTTTTTCTCGAGGTTCCCCCGCTCGTCCTCTTCGAAGACCACGCAGGAACGCAAATAGTCGAGAAGGGCTCTAGGTTCAAAGAGATCGCGGATGAGGGCTTCCAGACTGGGCTCGCCGCCTTTTGCCGGACGCCAGGGCATGAAGCGTT
>JBMOIK010000420.1:0-3658 GCA_049317365.1 Rectinemataceae bacterium
ATGGATAAGAATAGCTCAATCCGGCAAGCTTTCAACAAGGCGCCTGGACGAGCACTGTCACGTGGCGTTATTCGCCGAGCAGGTGAAGGTCGGGGAAATGCGGTTGGGAAACACCGGGATGACAGCGCATGAATTCTAGCGCAAGAATGCTGCTTGTAAAGTCGCTGAATGCATTATTACATATCAGCATAATTTGTCAACTCAGCCTGGATGCACATAAATAGGCGTAAAATATGCCGGCCTCCGGCGCAGGTGGATATGCTTCCATCGCGAGCCCATGCGCTTACAAAGGCGGCAATTGGAAACGACCCTCGAATATGCCTTGGACAGTGATGTCCTCATCAAGTTTTTCCCATCGCATTGCCCGGCCATCCAGGCGGAGCTCGACTGCTCCGAGTTCCTCATCGCTGGCCTTGTGAAGAAGGCGAAAGCGATATGCGGGGAATCCGAGGATGCGTTCGTCGGAAAGCTCGAGATAGACGATGCGACGCTCAACCCAGACACGGCTGCGGAGACATGGGTCGCGACGGGTACCTCAACTAGCGACGCTCAGCGCCGTCAAGGCACAACAAGGATTCAGGGCCGTTGCGAGGGGCGAGGCCGGCTGGGTGGCTTGCCCTGCGGCTTGGGGATGGGAGCGGAAAGCCCAACCCCCCGGGGGGCGCGGTACGCGCGGCCCCGAGGGGGGACGCCCCATGAGGGAGGCCTCCCTGTCGACACGCCGGGCCCGCTCCGTGTAGTTTCAGCATTCCTGAAACGACAGGGAGAACCATGGCAACCAAGAGTACTGGGAGTGTGGCCGCAACGAAGGGCAGGCCTCTCGTCATAGTGGAGTCGCCCGCGAAGGCGCGAACGATAGCGAAATTCCTCGGTCAAGACTGGATGGTCGAGGCCTCGATAGGGCATGTCCGGGACCTGCCGTCCTCGGCGGCGGAGATTCCCGCTGCGCTGAAAGGCGAGGCCTGGGCACGGCTGGGCGTCGAGGTGGACCGCGATTATGCGGCGCTGTATGTGGTGCCGCCGGAAAAAAGGGCGCGCATCCGCGAGCTCAAAGCCCGCCTGAAAGAGGCGAGCATGCTCTATCTGGCAACGGACGAGGACCGCGAGGGGGAGTCGATTTCCTGGCATCTCCTGGAGCTTTTGCAGCCCAAGGTGCCGGTCAAGCGCATGGTCTTCCACGAGATCACGAAGTCGGCGATCAAGGAAGCCATCGACAACTGCCGCGACCTCGATGAACATCTGGTCGATGCCCAGGAGGCCCGGCGCATCCTGGACCGGCTCTATGGCTACGAGGTCAGTCCGGTGCTGTGGCGCAAGATCGCCCCCCGGCTGTCAGCCGGCCGCGTGCAGAGCGTGACGACGCGCATCATTGTCGACCGCGAGCGGGAGCGCATGGCGTTCCGCCGGGCGGGCTGGTGGGACGCGCGGATCATGATGGAGGAGGGCGGGCAGCGCTTTCCGGCCAAGGTGCTTGCCTTCGATGGGAAGGTCCTGGCCACGGGTCGGGATTTCACCTCGACCGGCACGCTCTCCGGCGGACGGAAGGTGCTGGTGCTCGATGAGAAGGCAGCGGCCAGCCTGGCAGCGGGCCTTTCCGGCAGGACCGCGAAGGTCCGCTCCGTCGAAGAGCGAGAGTTCTCCTCGTCGCCGAAGGCACCCTTCACCACCTCGACCCTCCAGCAGGAGGCGGGTCGCCGGCTCGGCATGTCCGCCAAGCGGGCGATGCAGGCTGCCCAGCGCCTGTATGAAAGCGGCTTTATCACCTACATGCGAACCGACAGCGTGAAGCTTTCGGGACAGGCCATCGAGGCCGCGCGGTCACTGATCGCCTCGCGCTATGGCAAGGAGTATCTGCCGGCGAATCCCCGCAACTGGGAGGGGAAGTCCCGGAATGCGCAGGAGGCCCACGAGGCCATCCGTCCCGCCGGCGAGAATTTCCGCGATCCCTCGGAGGTGGCCGCCGAAGTCGACTCCCAGGACGCTAGATTGTACGAATTGATCTGGAAGCGAACCCTTGCCTCGCAGATGCCCGACGCGAGGCACAAGGCGGTGGTCGCGACCTTCGACTGCGCGCTCGGCGCTCCGGTGCTCGGAGGAAAGGCGGAACTGCAGGCCCGTGGAAAGACGGTCCTGTTCGAGGGCTTCCTGAAGGCCTGGGCGGCAGTGGTCGCCGATACGCCGGAAGACCAGGCTGAGGATGTGAAAGAGGGAGAGGAGGCCGGCGCCGACAGTGCCGACAGTGCCGATCGCGATGCCATCCTTCCGCCCCTCCGCGCGGGCATGGAAGCCCGTGTCGCCGAAGCCCAGGCTTCCGGCCACGAGACCCAGAGCCCGGCGCGGTATACCGAGGCAGGGATCGTGCAGAAGCTCGAGGAGCTCGGGATCGGGCGGCCTTCGACCTATGCGTCCATCATCGCTACAATCATCGACCGGGAGTATGTGGCCAAACGGGGGAGCGCCCTCGTGCCGACACCCCTGGCCTTCGCGGTCGTACAGCTGATGCTCGAGCTCGAGCCCGCCCTCGTGGACTACGACTTTACCGCGGGCATGGAGTCAAGGCTCGACGAGATCGCCCTGGGCGGCCTCGGGCGCGTTGCCTTCCTCGACGAGTTCTACCGCGGTACCAAGCCCGGCCTCCACGCCATCGTCAATGAGCGCGCGACATCGGTCGACCCCAAGCGCGTTTGCACCATCCCCTTGGGCGAGCACGAGGGGATGGCCATCTCGCTCCGGGTGGGGCGATACGGGCCCTACCTCGAGAGAGGGGAGGCCCGGGCCAGTGTGCCCGAGGGCCTGGCTCCCGATGAGATCACGATCGCCAAGGCCCTGGAGCTCCTTGCCGCTGCCGGCCGTTCCGAGGAACCCCTGGGCGCCGCACCTGACGGCACTCCTGTCTATCTCCGCGTCGGTCGTTTCGGGCCCTATGTCCAGCTCGGCGAGGATCCGAAGGACAAGAAGTCCAAGATAAAACCCAAGCGCTCCTCGCTCTTCAAGAGCATGAATCCCAAGCATGTTGCCTTGAAGGAGGCCCTCCTTCTTCTGTCGCTTCCCCGCAGCCTCGGTGCCGCGCCCGATGGTGGTGCCATCATCGCGAGGCCCGGCCGCTTCGGGCCCTACCTCGAGAAGGTCCTGCCCGGTGTGGAAAAGCCTGAGACACGGAGCCTGAAGAGTGAGGAACAGCTGCTCACGATCACGCTGGCCGAGGCCTTGGCCCTCTTCGCCATTCCCAAGGGCACGCGCGGAAGAGCCGCCTCCGCAACCTTGAGGGAACTCGGATCTGACCCGGCTACTGGCGAAGCGATGCTCGTGAAGGACGGCCGTTACGGGCCCTACGTGACCGATGGGACCACCAATGCCACCGTTCCCAAGGGCAGCGATCCTGCCTTGCTGACGCAGGCGGACGGGGCACGGATGCTGGCGGAACGCCGCGAGGCAGGACCAGCGAAGGGCCGGCAAAGCCCGACTTCGAAGTCACGGAGCGCGGGGAGGGCAGGAGCAGCGCCGAAGGCGGCGCCACCGAAGGCGGCTGCAAAGGCTACGGCGAAAGGAAAGCCGGCAAACGAGGCCGTCACCACGACTGTTGCGGCCAAGCCCGCGGCCAAGCCCGCGGCCACGTCTGCCGCAGCCACGTCTGCCGCGGCCAAGGCTGCCGCGGCCA
>JBMOIK010000421.1:0-3647 GCA_049317365.1 Rectinemataceae bacterium
ACGCCCTGGGAGATCGACACGAGGGACCGCATCCTCTTCATCGAGGACATCAGCGAGCGACCCTATCGCATCGACCGCATGCTCAACCAGCTCAGGCTCGCAGGCAAGCTGGAAGAGGCCCTGGGCTTCGTCATCGGCGACTGGTGCGACTGCGGCCCCGAGGAGGGCAAGCGCAGCCTGTCCATCGACGAGGTGCTGAGGGACCACCTGGAATCCACGGGCAAGCCCATCCTCTCCAACCTCGGAGTGGGCCACTGCCGCCCCAATTACACCCTCCCCCTGGGCGTCGAGGTTGAGATCGACGGGGATGCGAAGACCCTCGACATCCTCGAAGCGGCAACCGCGTGAGAGCCGCCTCGGCGAAAGAAGCCGCAGGAGAAACCAATGCTGAATGATTTCCTCGAGGACCGCGGGGGGCTTCTCCATTTCGACGGCTGCGACCTGGTCGCCCTCGCCCGGGAGCACGGGACGCCGCTCTACCTCATGTCCGGGTCCTCCATCCGCGCGCGTCTTTCCGAGCTCCGGCTTTCCTTCCTTGACCGGCACGGAAACGTCGCGGCAGCCTACGCGAGCAAGGCCTTCCAGACCCTGGACATCCTGGGCCTCATGCGGGACGAGGGACTCTGCCTCGACGTGGTCTCGGGCGGGGAGCTCTTTGCCGCAGCGAAGGTCGGCTTCCCCATGGAGCGTGTCTTTTTCCACGGCAACGCCAAGACCGGTGCCGAACTGGCCATGGCAGTCGGGCTTGGAGTCGGCCGCATCGTCGTGGACAATCCAAGCGAGCTGCAGGCCCTGGACTCCATCGCGCGCGCTCAGGGCCGGGTCCAGCCCATATTGTTCCGCGTGACGCCCGGGGTGGACAGCCATACCCACCAGAAAATATCAACTGGTACCATCGATTCCAAATTCGGCATCCCGCTGGACCGGAGCCTGCGCGACGGATACATCAAGGCAGCCCTGGGCATGGGAGGAGTCGCACTCAAGGGCTTCCACTTCCACATCGGTTCCCAGCTCTTCGACAGGGGCTCACACCTCCTGGCCATCGGCATCGCCCTCGACCTCCTTGCCGAGTGCAGGCGCGACTACGGCTATGTCGCAGAGGACCTGAACATCGGGGGCGGCTTCGGCGTCCGCTACACCGAGTCCGACCATCCCCCGCCCCTTGCCTACTTCACCGACGCCATGATGGAAGCAATTGACAGTGGTTGCGCCGGTCGCGGCCTGTCCTGCCCCCGCGTCATCATCGAACCCGGCCGCTGGATGGTCGCCGAGGCTGGCGTCACCCTCTACACGGTCACCTCGGTCAAGGACATCCCCGGCCAGAAGAGATGGATAGGCGTCGACGGCGGAATGACCGACAACATCCGGCCCTCCATGTACGAGGCCCGCTACGAGGCCCTCCTCGCGAACAAGGCCGGCTCGCCACGGAGCCAGACCGTGGACATCGCAGGACGCTGCTGCGAGTCGGGAGATGTGCTGATCAGGAACATCGCCCTGCCCCCCGTTGAGACTGGAGACATACTCGCGGTCTTCACGACCGGGGCCTACCACCACACGATGGCGAGCAACTACAACCGCGTGCCCCGCCCCGCCCTCCTTTCGCTCCGGGAGGGCACGGCACGGCTGTCGGTGCGCCGCGAAACCTACGAAGACCTCATCGCCAGGGAGGCGTTTCCGTGACAGCACAGGATCTTCATAATTCACTTGTCATCGTCGACGGCCACTGCGACACGGTCCTGGACCTCATAGGCGATTCCTTCGCCAACCAGAATTCGCCCCCCCGGGACTTCTTCGAGCGCGGTTCCTACGGCCACATCGACCTGCCCCGCCTGGTCGAGGGCAACGTCGCCTGCCAGATCTTCGCCCTCTATATCGACGACAGCCACGTCCCGGTGGCGCGCGAACATACCTGGCGTCTCCTCGAGGCCATGGAGGCTGTCTTCGCGCGAGATGGCGGCATCGTGCTGGCGAAGACGGCCGGCGACATCCTGGCGGCCCGGGCCGCAGGCACGCGTGCGGGCATGCTGTCCATCGAGGGGGGAGAGGCCATCGGCGAGAGCCTCGAGGAACTGCGGGCCTTCTACGCGCGCGGCGTCCGCCTCATGGGCCTCACCTGGAACCGGAGAAACGCCATAGGCCGGGGAGCAGGCACGGGTACCGATGCCGACGGCTCAGGCGGACTCACCGATTTCGGGCGGAGGGTCGTCGCCGAGATGGAAGGCATTGGTATGGTCGTGGACGCTTCCCACCTTTCCGACGAAGCCCTCGACGACCTTTTGAAAGTAGCACGGCGCCCCGTCATAGCCTCCCACTCCAACTGCCGTGCCCTGGTTCCCCACCGGCGCAACCTTGACGACCGGCAGCTCGAGCGCATAGCCGCCACTGGGGGCCTCATCGGACTCACCTTTCCCGGCGTCTTCATCGACACGGACCTGGCGAAGGTGACCAGGGAGCGGGTCTTCGAACACCTCAGGCACCTCATCTCCGTGGTCGGTAGCGGGCACATCGGCCTCGGCTCGGACTTCGACGGCTTCAGCGACAAGTTCGGTACTGCCTTCTCTTCGCCCGCCGAGCTGACCTGGCTCACCGAAGCCCTCCTGGCCGCGGGCTATGGGCGCGAGACGATAGCCGCCATCATGGGAGGGAACTGGATGCGCGTGCTGAAAGGGATCTGCGGATGAGCACGAGGGAAAAGGCGGAGGCCGGAAAGTCGGCTGCCACTGCGATGCTCGGCCTCGACCTGGAGTCCCGGAACCACGCCCTGACTTCGATGGCGACAGCACTCCGGAAGGGGACAGAGGAGGTGGCCCGGGCCAATGCTGAGGATCTCGAGGATGCGCGGCGCGAGGGCCTTCCTGCACCCCTGCTTTCAAGGCTCCACTTCGGGGATGAAAAGATCGAAGCCTCGATTGCAGGATTGGAAGCGCTTCGGGCCCTCCCCGATCCCCTGGGTCGCCAGATTTCCGCACGGCGCCTCGACGAGGGGCTTGTCCTCAGGCAGCTCTCCTGCCCCATCGGCCTCATTGCGATGATCTTCGAGTCGAGGCCCGATGCCCTCGTCCAGATGGCAGCGCTCTGCGCAAAGAGCGGAAACGCAGTCCTCTTGAAGGGCGGAAGCGAAGCATCCCGCACCAACCGCGCCCTGGCAGCCCTCATCCTGGACGCAGGAATGCAGGCCGGCCTTCCGCCTTCCTGGCTCAGCCTCCTTGAGTCGCGGGCCGAGGTCGCGGAGCTCCTCGTGCTTGACGAGTTGGTCGACCTTCTGGTTCCCAGGGGCTCCAAGGAATTCGTCGCCCGCATCAAGACCGAAAGCCGCATCCCTGTCCTGGGCCACGCCGACGGCATCTGCCACCTCTACCTCCACTCGGACGCGGAGTTGGCCATGGCCTCTGCGCTGGCGGTGGACAGCAAGACCCAGTACCCCGCTGCCTGCAACGCTGCCGAGGTTCTTTTAGTCCATTCAGACTTCGCCCCCAAGGGCCTGCCCAGAGTCGTCGCCGCCCTTGAATCGGCCGGGGTCGCCATCGAGTGCTGCCCCCGGAGCGCGGCGATACTCGGCCGTCCTTCCACGATGCCCGAGTCAGGCTCCTGGGCAGTGGAATACCTGGACCTCCGCATGGCCGTAAGGATCGTTGACTCCCTCGATG
>JBMOIK010000422.1:0-3634 GCA_049317365.1 Rectinemataceae bacterium
ATTGTCTTGAGATCGGAGATCCCGAAGAGGAGGGCCGCGGCGTCGATGGTGGGGGTGAGCTTCCGTTCGAAATAGTCGAAGGTCCTGGACCGCACCTTCGATTCAGAAGCGAAGAGTGGAGACAGGTCGAAGGCCAGGCCCAGCATCTCGACGATCGGGATATAGGTGCTTGCTGCCTCTCCGAGCCTCAGGGAACTCGAAGCCTGGAATTCCTTGTTGGCCCTGTCAATGCCGCCCTTCATCGTGGAATCGGCCAGGCGCTGCATGTCGAGGTCGAGGGTTGTATGGACAGTGAAGCCGTCTTTATAGATGTCCAATGAGCCATAGAGCATGTCTTCAAGTTGCCGGCGCACGTATTCGCTGAACCAGGGAGCCTTGTCGTCGCGGGAAAAATAGGCGCTCGAGGCTACCCTTGTGTAGTCGAAGCTCGTCCAGTATTCATCAAAGCTGGCTTCAGCCACTTCCTTTGCCGCGAAACCGTGGGCAACCATCTGATCCAGGATTTCGCGGGATCGCTCCCGCGCATTGTTTGGATTGGAGATGGGATTGTACCTTGTTGGACTGGAAAGCTGAATCGCGAGGATGGCGGACTCGGCCAGGCTGATCTCGCGGGAGGAATGTCCGAAGTAGAATTTGCTTGCAGCCTCGACACCGTAGCAACCCGCCCCCATATATGTCCGGTTGAGATAGAGTTCAAGGATTTCATCCTTGGTGTAACGCCGTTCAAGCTGGAGGGCCGACCACAGTTCGACAACCTTGCGCCCATAGCTGATGTCGCTCCGGTCAACATAGTTCAGGGCGCCAACGAGCTGCTGGGTGATAGTCGATCCACCGCCCAGGCTTTGGCCTGAAACCTTGCCCCAGAAAGCGCGGACGAGGCTCTTCAGGGTGAAGCCATGATGCAGATAGAAGGTCTTATCCTCACGGGTAAGAACTGCATCAACGAGGTGCCGGGGCAGTTCCTTGAGGGTGATCATTTCCCTCTTTTCATCGGAGGAAAATTCGGTAACAAGCCTTCCCTTGATGTCGAGGATCTTGGTGGGCAGAGCTGCCTTGAAATCGGTGAAGTTCTCGGAATTGCTGATATTGCTGGTCGCCGCGATCCCGATCCCTGCAAGTATCCCGACGAGTATTGCCACGACTGGCGTCGCCAGGAGGAGGATCCGCGCGATTCTGAGGGTCCGGGAACGGGGAGACATAGTGGCCACACTATGCGAAGCACCCGAAATGGTCAATAAAGTCACCTGCTCCCGGACCGTGAGCAACCAGGGAACCAGGGCTGGAATCGCAGGAAAATAAAAAGGCCGGTTTTTGGGGAAAAACCGGCCAACCCCTTAGGGGATCGAAGGCCAGCCATGGTGTACTGGGAGGGGAACCATGGCCGCTACTTCAACAGTAGCAGTATCGACCGGGGGCTTACCTAAGTTTACCTCATTTTGGCCTGACTTGCGAATCCGCATGCCTGTCTGGATGTATCCTGATCCACTGACCCCATCACCCCGGCGCTGCCACGGCGCGGGAATTCGATGAAAGGGGGGCAGGATCCGGGCAGATAGCGGTTGCGAACCACAAACCGCAAATTCTTGAATTCCTTGTTGACAGGATCCTTTTTCCCCCTCGTTGACCAGAGGGGGGCATTTTCGTTACCCTTTTAACGATTTGGAACCCAGAGCCTCCGCGTTGCCGGGGGAAGGTTTTCAGCATTTGTATTCGGCCCGTCATGGGCACATCCGTTTTCATTTTCGAGGGGGTTTTCGATGAAAGTTGCCATCAACGGTTTCGGCAGGATCGGTCGCCTCGTGTTCCAGTCCCTGGTCGAGCAGGGACTCCTGGGCAAGGACAAGGTCGATGTCGTGGCTGTCGTCGATGTTTCCACTGATGCTGGGTACTTTGCCTACCAGCTCAAGTACGACTCGGTCCAGGGTCGCATGAAGGCTGCGATCTCGGCGAAGAAGAGTGACGCCTCGCTTGCCGAAGTAGACACCCTTGTGGTCAACGGCCACGAGATCAAGTGCGTAATGGCCGAAAAGGAGCTCAAGAATCTCCCTTGGGCAGCGCTCGGCGTCGAGTACGTCATCGAGGCAACTGGCCTCTTCAATGACGAAAAGGCATGGGGCCACCTCGAGGCAGGTGCCAAGAGGGTCATCCTCACGGGTCCCGCCAAGAGCAAGGACGAGGCCAAGAAAATCCCGATGTTCGTGATGGGCGTCAACAATGAGAAATACGAGCCCGCGAAGCATCTGGTTGTCTCCAACGCCTCCTGTACCACCAACTGCCTGGCTCCCCTCGTGCACGTCCTCCTCAAGGAAGGCGTTGGAATCGACAAGGGACTCATGACGACCATCCACTCCTACACGGCCACCCAGAAAACGGTCGATGGCGTGTCGAAGAAGGACTGGCGAGGCGGCCGTGCGGCAGCCATCAATATCATCCCCTCGAGCACCGGAGCCGCCAAGGCAGTCGGCGAAGTCATTCCAGAGACCAAGGGCAAGCTCACCGGCATGTCCTTCCGCGTGCCAACCCCGACCGTGTCGGTAGTCGATCTCACCTTCACCTCCAGCCGCGACAGCTCCATCGAGGAGATCGACGGCTTCCTCAAGAAGGCTTCCGAGTCCTACCTCAGGAACATCCTTGGCTATGGCACCGAGGAAGTGGTATCCACGGATTTCATCCACGACAACCGTTCCTCGATCTATGACAGCCTGGCCACGAAAGAGAACAATCTCCCCGGCGAGAAGCGCTTCTTCAAGATCGTCTCCTGGTACGACAACGAGTGGGGCTATTCCAACCGCGTCGTCGACCTTCTCCGCTACATGGATGGCAAGAAGTAATCACAACTATGAAGGCCACCCGCGAGGGTGGCCTTTTTATAAGGAGCCCCCCGTGATCAAGACAGTCAAGGACATTCCCCTCAAGGGCAAGCGCGTGATCATGCGCGTCGATTTCAATGTTCCCATGAAGGACGGAAAGGTGCAGGACGATACCCGCATCATGGCCGCCCTTCCTACCATACAGTACGTACTGGAGCAGGGTGCCCGCAGCCTTGTCCTCATGTCCCATCTTGGCGATCCTGACAAGGATGCTGAAAAGGCCAGGGGAAAGGCGGAAAAGGAGGGCAAGCCCTTCGATCTCGAGAGGTATCTCGACGGCAAGCATCGCATGAAGCCTGTGGCAGAGTACTTCGCGGGCAAGCTTGGCAAGGCCGTAAGCTTCCTTCCCTCCTGCGTGGGCCAGAAAGCCGCCATCGACGCGCTTCCCGAAGGCGGCGTCGCCATGCTCGAGAACACCCGCTTCCACAAGGAAGAGACCGCAAAGGACGAGGCGAAACAGGAGATTCTCGGCCGGGAGCTGGCGACCTACGGCGACGTGTACGTCAATGATGCCTTCGGCACGGCCCATCGCGCCCATGCCTCCACCGCCACCATGTCGAAGTTCTGTACTATTAAGGTCGGGGGCTTCCTCATGGAGAAGGAGGTCGCCCATCTCGAACCAATGCTAACGAATCCGGCCAAGCCCATGGTCGCCATAATAGGAGGAGCCAAGGTCTCATCCAAGATCGCGGTGCTCGAGAGCCTTCTTAAGAACGCCTCGGCCCTCATCATCGGTGGCGGCATGGCCTATACCTTCCTCAAGG
>JBMOIK010000423.1:0-3624 GCA_049317365.1 Rectinemataceae bacterium
GTAATTGTTGACGATCACATAGGGCAGGCCAGCCTTGTTGAGCGCTTCGACGACGGGGATGGAACCCGCGACATCCGCGGGGAAATAGATGAAGCCGGCAGCTTCGGCTATCGCCAGGCGCGCATGTTCCAGCTGCTTCTGCTGGTTGCCTTCGCCGTCGAGGATCTGCAGCTCGTAGCCCAGTTCCTTCGCCTTGGCGATCGCCGAGGGATTGAAGGCTGCGCAATAGGGGGCTGTGTAGTAGGCGTTCGAGAGGATGATCTTCTTGGCCTTCGCCGTCTGGGCCGGGCCGAGGCTGATGACCATCGTCGCGATGAGCAGGGCGAGCAGTACTTTCTTCATCTCGTGTATCCTCCATAGTGTCAATTCATGAGGACGCGAACCGCGTCCTGTGCCGCACAGTTTCGGGAACCTGGAACCGTCCCAGGCACCCTTCGATTTCATCGTGGATGCCACATCATTGGGAATACGGCGCTACAGGGTAGTAGGCCATGTCCTTGCGCCGGTCGAGCCTGCCGAACACCGCCACGACGGGAACGTCACTCTCCAGTACGACTGCGTACTGCCCGAAGGGGATCACGTAGTCGCTTCCCCAGATCGGATGGTCCATCCTGAAGCAATTAACGCGTCCCGCAGGTACCGCGAGGGTCAGGCCCCGCTTCGCCTCCTTGTCCTCGAACAGCAAGGTGATCTTGAGGTTGGCCCCGACCTCGTTGCTGTTCACCACCATGAGGGCCTCGTGGGCCTTCGGCTCTGCCATGCCCGCTGGATGGGGCGGCAAATCCCCGTCTGCGAATACCCATAGCCTCTTGCCAATTTCCACCATCTACCTCCTTTCCCATCAATCCATCAGAGACGATGCCACTGTGACCCATCGGTCGCAGGTGGCGAGAATTCCCTCGAGATCCCCATTGGGGACGTCTATGCCATTGGCAATGATGCAATAAGCAACCCGGTCGGCCGCTGTCGCGCGTATCCCGTCGATCACTTCTTCCATGCCACCCTCGTCCCTGTCGATCACGTCACGCAGGGGATGGAGTGTCTTTTGCAGAATGGTGTCGGTGCCTGCGAAGGTCTCGACCGCCTTGTCCCAGTCAGTCCAGGCGCTGATGTGCTGTACCATCGGCCGGAGTTCGGCGATGGCAGGAAGGAAGGGCGTCAGGTTGCCGCAGGAATGGTAATAATTGAGCCTTCCTGCTTCTTCCACGATCCCGCGCTCGTAGGGGTGGACAAATTCCATGTATGTGGCCGGGGAAAGCATGGGTCCATTGACCTCGTCCGCTATTATGTTCACGAGGGTGGAGTTCATGTCGGAAGTCGCCCCGGTTCCCGGCGAGACGCTCGACTCCCGGGGAAAACCAAGCTCCTTGAGCTGCCTTTCGCGTGCCATGGACCACGAACGCCTCTCGTCGGTCACGCGTCCCATGATTGATCGCACGAGGTCTGGCGCCTCGACCGTGGAAACCAGGAAACGCTCCGCACCCATGAGGTCCATTGCGATTCCCAGGGATGATCGATCCCATGCCTGGACATGGACCGTGAAGCCCGGCAATTCGCGCCTGCAGAACTCGGACATCTCCAGCATGAGTCCGACCACGCCGTGCCCCGGATCGAAGGAAGCCCGCAGGCCCTCGATGCCTCCCCGATTCGTTGCGATCGGCTCGGGACTGATCCAGGGATCCTGATTTTCAGGATAGAGGGGACGCATGCCGAAGCAGGCGGATTCAAGGATTACCCCGGGCCAATACGCGATGTCGAGGTCCAGGCTCGTCCTGTCCCGCCAGCGCTCAAAGCGATAGATGCGCTGCGCGAGGGTAAAACACAGGAATGCCTCGGGCTCGAGGTAGGCATCACGAAGCCGGGCTCCGGTGACCCTGGCCAGGAGGGGGAACTCTGGAAGAATGGACCAAGAGGGGCCGGAAGCCTGACGACGGCGAAGGTTCTCCGGCGAGGCATGGAGTTCCATATAGCGCTCGAGAAGTCGTCCAAGACCATCATCCACGGAAACCCGCGGCCCACCCTCGATCCGGCCCATCGGAATTACTTGACGTCTTCCGAAAAAAGCGCATCCATCTCGGGACACAGAGGCCTGTACCCGGTCTCGGTGATCTCATAGCCGGTCTCGATGCGCGCCCCGTGGAACTCCGGATGACCGAAGAAGCTAACGTCCACGCACACCGTCATGCCAGGGACGAGCACATCGTTGCTGTTGGGACCAAAGAAGGGGCCTTCCGCCTCCATCAGGCCTATCGTGTGGGCGAAGGGACAGACGAGGTATTTGATCAGGTCGTGCTTGACGAAATATCCCCGGCCGGGAACATCGATCTCGCGGCCCTTCACCCCTGGTTTCAGCATTGCACGCGTGAGGCGGAAGGATTCGCGCAGATGGTTGACGCATTCCTTCTGCCGGCTGCTGTAGGTCCCGCTCACTGGCAGGGTGTCGCCCACGACACCGGCGTAGCCATTGGTACGCGGGGCGATACCCACCATCACAAGCTCTCCGGCCTTCATCTCCTTGTTGAGCGCCGTGGGCACCACAGCCTTGGCGCGCTCGCCGCTTCCCACAATGCAGGAGAAGGCGAAGTTGTGGGCTCCCGCGCTACGGCAGGCATATTCGCCCTCTGCCGCGACCTGGTACTCGATCACGCCCGGGGCTATCTTCCTTTTCATCGCCTCGTAGGCCGAATAGGTCAGGCCGAAGGACCTGGTTATGTTGGCAATTTCCCAGGGAGACTTGTGCGCCCTCAGGGCCTCGTACTCGGTGGTGATGTCGACAAGGCGGATGCCTGCAAAACCGGACTCGAACTGGGTGTAGACATTGTGCGGAAGGGCAGCCGTACCGACTATTCCGATCGTCGACATCGCTATGTTCTTCCGCCTGAATTCCGCAGAAAGCGATTCGAAGGTGCTTATCACTGCGTTCGGGTATTCCTCATCAGGCACCATGAAGGGTGGAAAATTCCGCGTCTCGGTGATGGCGCTGCTCATCCGCGCGAAGGGCTCGCTCTCCGGCCCGCCGAGAAGGAGGGGATCGCCTGCCACCGGGAGCAGTACGCAACCCTTCTCGAACTGGGGACACCAGCCGGTGAGATACCAGCCGTTGGCCACGTTGAGTTCATCATAGTAGATGAGCGCGGCATCCAGGCGCTTTTCCCGGAGAATGTTCCGGACCTTCTCGATTCTCGCCTTCGTCTCGTTCAGATCGTAATACGACATCTGTCCCTCCTTGCTGAAACCAGCGACGGAGCGAGGCTCTACCTTGGCTTTCCGGCGCCGTGTCCTGCAAGGGGCGCGTAACCCGCCAGCCGCCTGGTCAACCCTGAACCCGCCCCCAATGCCCGCCGCTGCACGTGAATTCAACGGTGTATAAAGGCTTGCGCTTTTTATTACAACGTTGTAATTCCTGATTATAAGCACTCCCGGATCCTTGTCAAGCCAATTCCCGCTTGGCTCCACAATACTTTGAACGCCTCACAGCCCTAGGGCTAAGCCTGTTTTAGCCTAGAAGCTTGAAGGGCTAGCTGTCGCTCTTCCGATTTATGAAGGCATCCGTCATGATGACCACGATAAGCACGATGCCCCTGATCAGCTGCTGGAAATACCCTTGGACCCCGAGGAGGGTAA
>JBMOIK010000424.1:0-3611 GCA_049317365.1 Rectinemataceae bacterium
TCGCCCTCCTGCCGGGCTATCTCGGAGGCACCCTGGCCCAGTGGGCGGACATCCGCACGCAATGGCGGCGGCTCCTGTTCATCCTGCCCCTGGCTGTCATCGGCGGCCTGGCCGGGGGCATCCTTCTCCTGTCGACGGGGGAAAAGCTCTTCGCGTCCATCGTGCCGGTCCTCATACTCGCGGCTTCGGGCATCCTGGCACTCCAGGTGCCCCTTCGCGCCTGGCTCCACAAGCGTGCCGGAAAGGAAGCTTCAAAGGGACTGCCGGCTGTGGCAGCCATGCTCCCCCTCGGGGCGGCCGCAGTCTACGGCGGCTACTTCGGGGCTGGGCTCTCTGTCATCGTGCTGGCTGTGCTCGGCATCGTGTACGACGAAAAGCTCTCCCGCCTCAACGCCCTCAAGCAGGCTTTTGCCTTTGCCGCCAACATTGCCGCGGCGACCTGGTTTGCCTTTTCTGGAAAGACCCTGTGGGTGGAGGTCTTGTTCATGGCCTCGGGAGCGCTGGTCGGAGGCTGGCTGGGCGGCAAGGTTGCGGGGAAGCTCAACCCCGAGGTCCTCCGCTGGACGGTGGTCGCGATCGGCCTGGTTGTGGGCCTTGCCTACCTGCTCAGGGGTTGACTTTGACGAGGCTGCCCCGCTGCTCTATGATTGACATCGAGGCCCGGATTCCGGCTACCGAAGTCTGCCTGTGGTCACCGGGCAGCCCCCAGCCTTTGGTGCCTCCGGATCGGCAGCCACCCGCAAGGAGCCAGCGATGAAGCAGAAGCATCCAATTGGCGCTTTTCTCGTTTCCATCCGCGCCATGACGGAAGCCCAGGTCGAGATGACCCTGGAATTCCAGAAGGCAGGCGATGTCCGGATCTTTGGCGAGATAGCGATCGAGAAAGGCTACATCGACGACTACGCCCTGAAGCGCTATGTCGAATACCAGGAGCTGGCAAGGGACCTCGAGGAGACCTGAGACAAGGCCCGGAGAGTAAATTCCATTTGCCGATATGCCCGGAGCGGACTATCATCATGACGGTCTGGGGCATGAGGCTGCTTCCTCCAGTCAGCTGGGTGTCGCTTCACGAAGTACGGAGCGGTCCGATTCCTCATTCGCGCCCCCGATCCTGGGAGCTTCTGATGAAGGACCTGGGATCGAGCGTGACGCTCAAGAGAAGCCATATACTCGCAATCCTGGTAGCCTCCCTTTTCGGAGTCGCCAACACCCTGGGATGGTATTTCCGGGTCGGGCATCGGGTATACGCATTGGATGATTTTCTCGTTCTCCTGGCCATCTTCAGCGCTACCCTAGCCATCTCCTTCCTCGAGGGACGGAGCCTCGCCCTGTCAAGCCTTTCGGTCTTGTTTCTCTTCCTGACCATTATCCTCTTCGCGATCCTCGCCCAATCCTCCTGGCCATCTCCGCGGCAGTGGAGGATGGGCAGTGTCACATCGAGGTCAGCGTGGCGAGCACCCAACCTGAAGGCTTCCGCCCCGCGAGGCTCAGGTCCCGCGGTCTCGACTTCCTCGAGACCCGCCTTGGGGGCACGCACCTGCCATCTGCCGCAGGCAGCTATCTGCTCGTTTTCCCGGTCTGAACCCCGCCCTCCTTGGTCCCCTTCGAAAGCGGGAGCTCCATGAACCGCGCTCCCGGGAGGGGGTTGTCGGTATAGGGATCGATATCGCGGAAACCCCAGCGCTCGTAGAGCCGCTGGGCTTCCCCCATTTTCGGGAGGGTATCGAGCCTCATCCTGAGGTAGCCCTTCGCCCGGGCCTCCTCGATGATTCTGGTCAGTAGTTGCTGCCCGATGCCCCTCCCTTTGTGGGAATCGCGCACAAAGAGGCGTTTCATCTCGCGGGTCTTGGCGTCGAGCCTCCGGAGTCCGACACAAGCGACCGGTTCCCCTGAATCGATGGCCACCAGGAATGCTCCCCCTGGTTCATCATAGCTATGAGGAAAGGTTCCGAGTTCCTTCTCAAGCCCCTGGAAGGAGAGGTCCTCCCCTATCCAGGCGACATATTCCCGGATTAGGGCCAGGGTCGCCGGAATATCCTCTTCCCTGAGCTTCCGGAGGCTGATGCTCGCTTCGCAGCCCTCCTGGTTCTCATGTCCGGTCCTGTCGTTCCGCTCCATCTATTTCTCCGGCGCAAGGGTCGCGGGGAGCCCGCCACGCGTCCATCCCTTGTATTGCCCCTTAGCCTATTTGTGCTATAGTCCCCCCACCGTGAAACCACGCCACTCCCGGTCCCGACAGGGGGCCGACGAAACGCGGGCTGAGAAGCCCGTGGATACCGGTCCCCGTCTACCCTTCCCCGATCAGCCGCAACCCTTGGGTGGCGAGCCGGAGGGCGGTGACGGTGCGGGCCTTGGCCAGGATGGCCTTGGCCAGGATGGCCCTGGCCAGGATGGCCGCTCCTCACGGAGGCGACGCCGCAGGCACAAGCGCCAGGATGGAGCGGGGGAACTATTTCCCGGCACCGAGGCCCAGGCTCCCTCCGACGAGGGTCTGCCTGCTTCACCAGCTCATCCAGCCGCTCTGGCATCCGATCCTTCTCAGGCAGGAGAAAAGCGCCCCGATGGCCAGAACAGGGGGCGCGGAGGAAGGGGCGGAGCCAGGCAAGCCGGCAACCAGGGTCAACAGGGCAAGCAGAGCCAGCAGGGAGGGCTGCCACCGCGTCAGGGCGAGCCCCCCCACGAGGACCAAGGTGGCCAGGGCAGCAGCCAGGGCGGTCCTCCCGGTCCGGGTGGCCCGGGCGCTCAGGGACGGCGCCAGGGACGTCCCCCGCACCCTGCCGACCGTCAAGGGCGCGAGCGTCAATTTGCCGACAGGCCCCAGGGTGAGCGGGGCAGACGCCCGCAGCAGGAGGGTAACCGCCCCCAGAGCGACCCCCTGTCCTACGGACCACCGCGGTCTTCAGGCTATCCTCAGGATGGCCAGCGCCCACCCAGGGATGGCCAGGGTTACCGCGACCGACCGAGCCACGACCGACCGAGCCACGACCGACCGAGCCAGGCACGCAGACAGGGTGATGGCCGTGGGCGACCTCCCCGACCGGAGCATGCTGACTATCCGCCCCGTCCCCAAGGCCCGGATACAAGGGCTCCGCTTTTTGGCGCCAATTCAGATGACATTGAGCTCCCCCCCGGCATATCGGGTTTCGATGCCGATGGCAGGCCCATTTTCTCACGGCAGAAGACCCCTTCCCGAAAGGCAGCCTCGCCAGTCCGACGACTGGAATCCTTGGCCCCCTCCGCACAATGTCTGGCCCTCCTTCACCGCCTCGACGAAGCCGTCGATGAGGCTTCCCCCCTCCAGGCCCGCCACCGGGCTGCGCTTCGCGTTGATATTCGCAAGCTCTGGGAGGACCTGACCTCCGACCGCGAATACCGGCCCGCAGATTACCTCGGCTCGCCCGGGGCCCTCTCGGCCTACATCCGGTACTTCCTTCCCTGGAACGTCTATCGCCTGGTCTCTATCCTCTCCAACGCCGATTTCTGCCTGCCTGACCGCGCTGTCATCGTCGACATAGGATCGGGCCCCCTCACCTTTGTGATCTCACTCTGGATCGCGCGCCCCGAACTCCGGGAAGTGCCGATGACCATCCACTGCATCGACCGCGTCGAGC
>JBMOIK010000425.1:0-3592 GCA_049317365.1 Rectinemataceae bacterium
CCGTCGCGTCGATACCCACCTCCTTGCGCTCCAGGAACTCGGGGCGCGCGTCGATGTAGACCGCGGTTTCCGCTTCACGGCCAACAAGCTCGTGGGCGCGGACATCTTCCTCGATGAGGCTTCGGTGACGGGTACGGAAAACGTGGTCATGGCAGCCGTGCTTGCGGAGGGCCCGAGCGTCATACGCAACGCGGCCAGCGAGCCCCACGTGCAGGACCTCTGCCGGCTCCTCGTGGCCATGGGAGCGAAGATCGAGGGAATTGGTTCCAATGTGCTCCGCGTCGGGGGCCATGGCGGAGGCAGCCGACCCGAGCTCGGAGGCGCGGACTACGCCATCGGTCCCGACTACATGGAGATCGGGTCGTTTGTCGGGCTGACTGCGGTTACCCGCGGCGAACTCGTCATCGAGGGGGTCGAGCCTGAGGACCTGCGTCCGCTCAAGGTCGGTTTCGGACGCCTGGGCATAGGCTGGGAACTCGAGGGCCGCGATCTCCGCATCCCTTCGGGCCAGTCCATGAAGGTCGTTGCCGACCTCGGCGGGCAGATACCGAAGGTCGATGACGCGCCCTGGCCAGGCTTCCCTCCGGACCTCACCTCGATCATGGCAGTGGTCGCCACGCAGGTCGAGGGCACGGTGCTCATCCACGAGAAGATGTTCGAGTCGAGGATGTTCTGGGTCGACAAGCTGATCGGCATGGGAGCGCGCATCGTGCTCTGCGACCCGCACCGCGCCGTGATCTCCGGTCCGGTCCGGCTGACCGCCTCGGACCTCGCCTCGCCCGACGTGCGCGCGGGCATGGCGATGGTCATCGCGGCGCTCTGTGCGGAGGGCACCAGCACCATCAGCAATGTGTACCAGATCGAGCGTGGCTACGAGCGCATCTCCGAACGCCTGCGCGGGCTCGGAGCGCGGATCACCAGGGTGGACGCGGGCTAGGACCAGAAGGGGAGAACGCGGGGGAGAAGGCTCCGTCTGCGCGTGCGCAGCTCGCGGGCTGGGCCGCTGCAGTCGGCCAGATTGCAGGCACGCTGGACTCCCGGAGCCATAGCTACGTCGCTGGCTTCTCCCCCTCGCCTGCCGTCTTCCCATTGCGGCCGCCTCCGAGCTCTTCGTAGGCCGCTCGCGCCTTCATGAAGCGTGCCTCCCTGTCAGGGCCGCCCCCCGTGTCGGGATGGAGAAGCTTCGACACCGCCCTGAAAGCATGGCGGATTTCCTCCGCGGTGGCGCCATGCTCCAGGCCGAGGGTGCTCCAGGGGCTCTCCCAGCCGGGGAAGCTCCGGCCGCAGGCGGTGGAGATCTCGGCATCGCTGCACCCTGCGGCCGTGAGCCAGGATCGGATTTCCTCCTCGCGCTCCCAGGCCAGGGTCCCCTTTTCCTCTGCCTCGATGGCCCAGGCTGCGGAGGCGAGGACGGCGCGGGCCTCGGGGGAGGCTTCGCGCGTCATGCGCTCCTGAAGGCTTTCGTCTAACGCCCGACCGCGTTCGCGCAATTCCACCGCGAGGAGTTCGATGAACTCCCCGGCCGGGGCCTCGTGGGACCAGGGGCTTCCGCGGCCGGTGGGCCCGAGGGCGAGGGCAGCAGAGGACAGGAGGATGCGTTTGCGCAGGAGGGCCGGGAGCTCGGCGGAGCGCAGGGTGCCGAGGGCCAGCGCCAGGGCGAGGCCGGGCACCTGGCCGAAGGGGGCGCGGGCACGGGGATCGGAAAGAAATCGCAATTGGTTCCATTGGGCACGGAGTCCGTCGAGCATGAAGCCGATGAGGGCCCCGACGGCGAGGCCGAAGAGGCCACCGACGAGGCCCAGCGCCAGGCCCGCCAGCACGCAGGCGTTGGCTCCGAGGATACGGGGCCAATCCTTGCGGCGGGGCCAGGCGAAGCGTCCTCCAAGGCTCATGTTTCGAGGGCGAAGGGATCGTCGTCGGAAAGGCCGGCATCAGGGGCGCTGACATCGGGCTTGGCGCTGGAAGGGCCTCTCGAAGTTCTTTTCCGCGTCGGGCGGCCTTTCACCCTGCGGTTGTCGTCGTTTCCGTCCTTGCCCAGCTCGAGGTGATCGTCCCCTCGGCCTAGACCGAAGGCCAGCATGATCGCCGCTGCCAGCCAGAGGGACCTGATCCCCACAGACAGGGCAACAGCCGCTATGGAGGGCAGCATCCGGACGGTCCAGCGCAGGGCCAGCTCATCGAGCCAGAGCGCGAAATACCACCCTATGCAGACGCATGCCGCGAAGAGCAGGAAGGCCAGGACAGGGAAGGCCCTGGGCTGTCTTGAACGGGGTTTCAGGCGGATGCCGAGGAGTATCCCGAGGATGGCTGAAGCGGCGAGGGCGAAGGGTACGCCGATGCGACGGAGGAACTCGGTGAGCAGGGCTGCCGGATCGAAGGTGGTCCTGTCAGGCTCTACGAGCTGGCCCAGGATTTCCAGGGCGGAAAGGGTTTCAGGAGCAGTACGCAGGGCGGCGATGGTCCTGAGCTTGTCAGGCGTGAAGGCGAACTCGACCGAGGCTGGTGCCTGGGCAGCATGGGCGCTGGCGCTGCCGTCCTTTGCAAAGGATGCCACTTCTGGTCGCCAGACCTTCCCTGCCTCCTTGCGCTCTGCTGCCATGAAATAGAGCCTTCCTGAAGTGATCTTTGCCCAGCGCGTCCTAACAATGCGCCCCGAGCCGTCAGGGAGGCGTTCGAGCCATTCGGCCTCCGAGAGGTAGGCGGCACCCTTTGTCCATGCAGCCTCCTTTGCCGCGAGTATGGTCTCCCTGCCTCCGTCCTCCTGCATCCTGATGAAGAGCTGCGGGAGCGTTGAAGCGTGGAAAGCCTCGTCCACCTCCTCGCGCCAGAAGCTGGTCTGGCGAAGGCCGGAAAGGCTCTCCTTCAGGTAGCGGCTCACCTCGACATCATATTCATGCTGCGTGGATAGGCCATCGAAAATGCGCCAGGCTTCGACAAAGTCGCCTGAGTGAAGGAGTCCATATCCCCTGAGCTTCTCGGAGTAGAACCGCGAACGTTCAACATCGAGGCTGGTGAGGCCTGCAGCCTTCGATATCTCCTCCCAGGCCTTGGCCGATAAGCGCTTGGCTTCTTTGATACCGGGGTCGAGCCGTGAAGCGAGGGTCGCCTGCCAGTGCGCGGTGTACCAGTCTGACTTTTCGAAGGCGGCCTGTGCCCGACCCCAGGCCTCCTTCGCGGCCGTCGCATCCTTCGAACCTTCCTCAGATGCGACCTCGGCTTCTGCCTTGATCTTTCCGGACATCGTGGCCAGCATGTCCGCCGCGCTCCGCGCGCAATGGACCGCGCTCCTCGCCACCGGGCGGGCCTTCGCCACGACCGGACCCACTGAGCCAAAGCGGGGGCGGAAGAAGTGAACTTTCACCTCCTTCGCGCAGCCCGCCGTCGGTCGCTAAATTAACGACACGACATGCCGCCGGCTTGCCCGTACGCTGGGGGGCGCGTGTACACTCTAAGTCAGGTCGGAAAATCCAGAAGACTTTCATGAAAAAAGCGGTGCTGCGATGGGTTGGGCGGCTGACGTTGATCGGTGCCTTGGCGGTGGTGAATGGCCAAGGCGCAGCGCTGCGCGCGCCGGAGGCCTTGAGCGTGGAAT
>JBMOIK010000426.1:0-3586 GCA_049317365.1 Rectinemataceae bacterium
GATGGCCACGGGCAAACCAGGCAGGGCTTCGGCGTCATCGAAGCATCAGGCGATCATTCCGGCCACGCGGACTCCCTTCCGCAAGGCCCTGGAAGCGAAGCTATCCAGCATGACAGTCGACCAGATCAGATTCCTGCTCGGCGGTCTGGGTCAGGATTCGAGCCTGAATCTGCAGAAGTCCGAGTGGATAGGATGGGCGGCGGACATCCTTGATTTCGCAGACCAGGCAGCCTTCGATAAGTTTTTCGCAACCCGCCCGAACTCCGGAGGAATCTCGCCGCGGCGGCGGTCTGGGTCGATTACCTCGACCTGTCTCCCTTTGCCAGGACATTCGGAGAGCCGCTCATCGTAGAGACCAAGCTCCGCGATTATTACAATTACAGGAAACTTTCGATCATTCCCGAAGCCGGACCAGGCCTCCTCCTTCCCGTCGACGATAGCTACGCAGTCCTCCATCCCCTCGCCGTCGAGGTCTTCCGGAACTGGCTGCCCAAGCCGGACTTCTGGACACCGAAGCCCCAGACCGAACCCGATGGGGAGTTCTATTCGGTTGCTGGCTCGATACTCGACATCCTGCCCCTGGTGTCGGCCAGCCTTGAAAGCAGGGACCGCGAAGCCATCATCGCCAAGGGTTTCGCCAGGAAGGACGCACGTGCCTTTGCCGCATCCTGTGGCCTGGGCGCATATCCTGTGGCAGCCAACCAGGGTGTGGTGGCCGGAGAGCTCCTCGCCCGTTTTGTCCTTACCTTCCTTCCGCGCCGGACCGACGAACAGATCCCCCCCGAAGATCGGCTCAGACATGCTATCGGGCGTTTCTTCGACGACAGCCAGATCATCAATTGGAGCACTGTCGAACTGGGTTTCCTCTTCGAATACCGCTGCCTCTTCGGCCACCTGTCGAAGAAAAACGGAAACTTCCTCCACTCGAACTCCATACCAGCGGTGAGGCTCAGCCTTCTCGAGACCCTGGGATGGATGCGCGACGGCTCCTGGTACTCGCCCGAAGCCTGCGTGGCTGCCCTGACCGCGCGGGGCAAGAGGACGAGCATCGTGAACCCGGAATCACACGACGAGTACTTCAAGCTCTCCTGCAGCGAACTCCGCATTGGAAACCACTTCTACAAACCCGATCCATTTGAGTCCTATATAAGTCCTGTCGGGCCCCTCCACCTTGAAATTGTCGCCCTTCCTCTTTTCAGGGCCTATTTTTACCTCCTGGCCGAGCTTGGGCTTTTCGAGATCGCCGAACTCCCCGCCCTGGACAGGCTTGTCAAGGGCAGCGCACCCAAGCCTCTGAGTCCCTGGGATGGCATGGTCGCAGCCCGCCTGACTCCCCTCGGTTCCTGGTGTCTCGGTTTTTCTGCACGTTTGCCCGAGCGCCGGCAGGATACCGCTGTGGTCCTGGTCGATCCAGAACTGCCCCTCCTTACCATACAGGGCGACTCCTTCGGGAAGCGGGTCTTCATCGAACAGATAGCCCACAAGCTCGGACCTGAGCGCTACCGCGTGACCGAGGCCAGCCTCATAGCCGGCTGCGACACGCCGGCCAAGATCGAAAAGCGCATCGAGCGCTTCCGTACCCTGATCCAGGCTGCGCCGCCCCCGCTCTGGGAGGAGCTTTTCGCGAGGGTCCGGACCAAAAGCCAGGTTTTCGCCCAGGGCGAAGCTGCCATTCTTTTCGCGCTTCCCCCCGACGCCGGAATACGTGCGCTCTTCATGGCCGATGCGCAACTGCAGAGCCTGGTGCTGCGAGTGGAGGGAGGCTACATCGTCGTGCGGGAGAATGATGCGCCCCGCCTCGCGACCCTCCTGCGGAGCCACGGATTCCTGACCACAGGATTTGCCAGGCATTAGCTGAGCAGGGAACTCACTCCTGGTCGCTGCCCGACAGCGCCCTGAGTTCGCGCACCCTCGCATCGTCCAGCCGTATGTGGAGATTTTTCTCCTGGGTCGGGATGACCAGGCCCTTGGGGCCATCCTTCGCGCGCCTGAGCCATTTGACGAAGGTGTAGTAGAGGTCACCCTCTCCCGCCTCTCGGCCCTTTGAGTAGTAGAGGGCGAGCTGGCCTGCGTCGAGGAGGATCTCCAGCGGTACTGACTTGTCGCGCTTGGCTTTTATGAAGACATAGGATCCCGCGTAGTCGCGGGCGTGGAGCCAGAGGTCCGAACCGCGCACATGGCGGCGGAGTAGCTCGTCGTTCTCCCGGGCGGAGCGGCCGACGAGGATGAGCCAACCGGATCGCTCGAGGGAGATGCCGGGATATCTCGCCTCTACCCTGGTCCTTGCTGTCCCGCCCTTGTCGAGGCTCTTCGCGATGAGGAGGGGATCGCGGAGGACCTCGATGCGCCCGAGTTCGGCAGCCTGGGCCACCAGATCGGATTTCCAGCGTGCGATCTCCGATTCCACCTCGGCGAGACCGCGGGCTTCCTTTCTGGCTTGTTCGTAATAATTGTTTGCATTCTTGACGAGGCTCAGCTCGGGGTCGATCTCCACCCGGACCGGCCCGTTGTGGTAGAAGTCCTCCACGGCGAGGAGGCGTCTCTCGGGCCTTTGTCCGAGGTTCGCCATGATGAGGTCGCCGAGCTCGCGCTTCCGCCCGGCCTGCTTGAACTCCTTCGCCTGGGCTTCCATGGCAGCGATCCGGGTCTCAAGGATCCGTCGGCGTTTCTCGAAGCGCTCGCGGGCTAGCTCGAGAAGGTTCTCCCGAGAAAGCTCACCGCCGCGCTCTGCATACCAGGCCTCCACTCGCTCGTTGAAACCAGCCCCAGGCCTTCCTGGAGGGTCTGGCAGCTCGCGGACGAGGAACTCGCGCGGGGGCTTGGGCGGTTTTGGCGGCTGTCCGGCATCGGAGGGCCGGGCTTCTTTCGCAGGCGCCGCCACAAAGGGCTTCCCTGCAAGCTCACCCTTTGCTGGCCTCCGCGCCAGTGCGTCGATGATGATGCCCGCCTCGTCGCAGAGGACGATGTTCCCGGCTCCCGACCACAGCCGGGCGAACAGTGAGTAGACGCGGTTTGTGGAGGCCGAGCCATCCCCTTCCTCGCCCTCGTGCCTCGACACGGCGATGTCCATGCGGACGACACGGTCGTCGCCGAGTTGCGCGAGCGAGAGGACGTGACCTCCGCGAAGCCGGGAACGGAGACACTCCATGAAGCGAAGGGGGCGATCGTTTTTCGGAGGATTCCTGGACAGCCTGTGAATCCGACAGGCGCCATGCGACACGGATATGAGGAGCCCTGTTTCACGCCCCTTCCCGTAGAGCCCGAGCAGTATCGAATCGAAGCTCGGCTGAAGGACCTTCTGGATCTGGGCAGCTTCGAGATCGAGCTCCGACAGGACGAGATCGATCTCCTTCCAGTTCAGCGACACGAAGCCATGGTCCCGCGGGCTACACCCTTCGAAAATGGCGGGAAGATTCCGCGGAACGCGGAATCTTCACCGGCAATGAGGGCTGCGCCCTCATTGCCCATGGCAGTGCTTGTATTTTTTCCCCGAGCCGCAGGGGCAGGGATCGTTGCGGCCGACTTTTTCGGCGGAGCGCACGACTGTGGCGCCTGCGGGGCGGGCAGCCTCGGCTACAGCAGAGCG
>JBMOIK010000427.1:0-3571 GCA_049317365.1 Rectinemataceae bacterium
GTCGATGAGCCAGTCGGCGCTTCTGATGACGTCGATATTGTGTTCAATTGCGATGACCGTGTTGCCCCCGTCGACGAGGCGGTCGATGATGGAAATGAGGCGTCCGATGTCGGCCATGTGGAGGCCCGTGGTGGGCTCGTCGAGGACGTAGAGGCTGCCCGCCTTGTGGAGTTCGGCCGCGATTTTCAGGCGCTGGCACTCGCCGCCCGAGAGGGTGGTGAGGGGCTGGCCGAGGCCGAGGTAGCCCAGGCCGACCTCGTCCATGGCTCCGAGGATAGCCTTGATGGCCTTGACCGGAACCCGCTCGAGGGCCTCGGCTACCGTGAGTTCGAGGACCTCCGAGATCGAGAGGCCGGCGAGCTTGTAGACGAGGACCTCCTCCTTGAATCGCCGACCGCCGCATGCCTCGCAGGTGATGCGCAGCTCGTCCAGGAAGGAGAGGTCGGAGTAGGTGACGCCGAGGCCCTGGCAGGCGGGACAGGCGCCCTCCGAGTTGAAGCTGAAGAGGCCGGGTTTGACCTTGTTGGCCGCGGCGAAGGCCTTCCTGAGCTCGTCCATGACACCGCTCCAGGTGGCGGGATTCGAGCGCGAGTTCTGGCCAACCGGGCTCTGGTCGATGACGACTGCCTCGGGGTGGGCGGCAAGGAAGGCCTGGTGGATGAGGCTGCTCTTGCCAGAACCGGCCACACCCGTAATAACTGTGAAGATCCCCTTGGGTATGTCCACGTCGACGTTCCGGAGGTTGTTGGCCCGCGCTCCACGGACCGGAAAGGTCCCCCTTGGTTTCCTGACCTCTTCCTTGACCGGGAGGCGCTTGCCGAGGTACCGGCCCGTAAGGCTTTCCGATGCCACGAGGCCCTCATACTTACCCTCATACACGACCCGTCCGCCGCCGGGACCCGCCGCCGGTCCCATGTCCACGAGGTGGTCGGCGAATTTCAGGATGTCCGGATCGTGCTCGACCACGAGGACGGTGTTGCCCTTGTCGCGGAGCCGGACGAGGAGCTCGCCGAGGCGATGCACGTCGCGGGGGTGGAGCCCGACGCTCGGCTCGTCGAAGACGTAGAGGACGTCGGTCAGGCTCGAACCGAGCTGCTTCACCATTTTCACCCGCGCCGACTCGCCGCCCGAAAGCGTGTCGGTCGGCCGGGAAAGGCAGAGGTACTCGAGCCCGATCTCCTCAAGATCGCGGAGGCCGCGGGAGAGGGCCTTCACGAAGGGCGCGGCGCCGACGAGGTCGATGGACTCGATGACCGGGATGAGCTCGTCGATTTCCATGTCGGAGAACTCGGCGATGCCATGCCCGGCGACGCGGCACTCGAGGGCCGCCCGCGAGAGGCGGGCGCCGCGGCAGGAGGGGCAGGGCCCGAGGGTGAGGAAGGGCTCGACACTTTTCTGTGTCCGCTCGGAGAGGGTCTTCAGGTCGCGCTTGATGTATTTCTCGGTCATCTTGGCGACGATGCCGTCGAAGCTCATGTTCATGGTCTTGCCCGCGAACTCCACGGCGATCTTCCTGGTCGGGCTGTTGAGGAGGAGCTCGAGTTCGGCCTCGGTATAGTCCTTGAGCCTTTTGTCCATGTCGAAGAAGCCGGTCTGGGCCATGAAGTTGTGGCTCCAGGACCCCACCTCATACTCGCCGAAGCGGATGGCGCCCTCGGCAAGGGATTTGTCCCGGTCGAGAAGGGCCTCGAGGTCGATGCCGATCTTTCGCCCCATGCCCGAGCACTCGGGACACATGCCGCCGGGGTCGTTGAAGGAAAAGAGATTGGGCGAGCCGACCTCGGGCAGGCCGAAGCGGGAAAAGAGCCGCCTCATGATGGCCGCGATGTCGGTGACTGTCCCCACCGTAGAGTGTGAACCGCCTCCGAGGCGCTTCTGGTCGACGATGACCGCCATGTTGAGGCCCTCGATCGAGTCGACCCGGGGTTGGGGGAACTTGGGCAGGAAGCCGCGCACGAAGGTCGAGAAGTTTTCGTTGAGCTGCCGCTGGGCTTCGGCCGCGATCGTATCGAAGACAAGGGAGGACTTGCCCGAGCCCGAGACCCCGGTGAAGACGCTAATCTTCCGCTTCGGGATGCGGATGTCGAAGCCTTTCAGGTTGTTTTCGCGCGCTCCCCTGATCTCGATGTACTCGCCCTGCATGCAGCCTCCGGAGAGGGGGATTCTTGCACGCAGGGCTGCTTTGGTCGAGGGTCCCTTCGCCGCCGGCCGAAAGGAAGCGTAGTCATGGACTACGGGATCGGGATTCGGAAAGCCTTCAGCCAGGCGGATCTGCCCCTCCGTCTCCGGCTGGGCGGGGAAGCCGGCGAGCCAATGGACAGGCTGCCACTCTCATGGAGAAGGCAACCGGACAAAAAGCCTCGTCATCTAAAGAAATTGCCAAAGCCGAGACCGGGGGTCGGCTCCGCCTACTTCGAACCCGGTACCTGCGCATTACCAGAGGGCTGTCCGGTCTAAATTGCTGCTTGTTATCATACAGCCAGGTAAAGAATCAGCAAGATGTGCTGTCTGGAAATATCTCTCGGTATCCCCAAATACCGCGCGTTTTCCGACACTTCTTCCGACACCAGGCCCTGATTTCCTGGCGTGAATATGGAATCAATTAGTATCTACTGCGGTCCTTGTACAGGCTTGAAGAGCCGCGTCGCGACATCGCGAAAGAGGTCGGCAGTCCATGACTCGACCGGACGGGGATCGCGGACGAAGGGAAGGACATCTTCCTGGGCCTGCCTCCAGTCCACCGTGGAAATGCGCTCTTCGAGAAGCTTCAGGAACTCATCGGGGCCGAATTCCACTTCTCCCTCCCAGTGCCCGCTCTGCCTGAGCCTGGCCTCGAGATGGGGAAGATCGACTGCCGTGCCTGTGGCGACAAAAAAGAGGAGGTCGTACCAGTCGCGCCCTTTCACGCGGGTCTTCCAGGAACGGCAAAGGCAGGCATGGAGCTTTCCTGCGAAGAGACCAGATGGCGTCACGACGCGGATCGAGACCGGAAAGGGTTCAAGGAGGGTCTTCATCTCAGTGTTGATGCCTCGTGGGGGATCGGTATCGGTTTCAAGCTTGACCTTGACAAGGCGATTGGCCGCGGTCACCCCGGCGATGCGTTCCGGAGCCTCGATCTTGATGAGGTGGATCTAAGGCCGCCTGCTTGAAGAATCCCGTTCGCCAGAGTCCCGCCAGAGCAGCCTCTTGCAGGACCTCGCGCAGGGCGCGATCCCACTCACCATGGTCCTGCGGCCGCGGCGACTCCATGGCGGCGGTAGGGCGGTGCGATGACGAAACAGGAGAGGCCGACAACGCTCGAGGGTTCCGGGCCCGCCGGGTCGATGCCCCTGAAGAAGCCGTACTCCGATCGAGGTGAGGCATTGAGCCAACCCGCCGGACGGGCGTCGACGTAGGCCAGGTCGTCATAGGCGAGGTAACCGTCCCCGTGTAGTCTTCCGCCACCTCGGTGGCGACGAGCTTGAGCGCTTTGGGCTATTCCTGTCCCATGTCCAAGCTCATCGAGGCGCCGCGGTCCATATCGACTGCCAGCCTGTGGTCCGCACCTGCCAGTGCAGGTTGCCGGAGTCCT
>JBMOIK010000428.1:0-3549 GCA_049317365.1 Rectinemataceae bacterium
GGAAACTGCCCGTGGCACCTTACTCTCTACCAACAAGGTTCGAGGAACTTCTTAAGATTTAAGTCAGCATTCTCGGGCAATAGACCGCTCCCTTCTTCACCGAGACCTGTTCGCGCGGTTCCTTCCTCGCGCTCGAAGGCAAGAAGGTCGGAGCTCGCACTATCCAGATATCCCGGCCGGTGTTCCTAATCCAGGTCTCGCCCGACCCGATCATGGACCGGCTCCTTTTTCCAATCCGGCGATCCGATGTCTTGGCTTGCAGAAAGCGTACTTCACACTTTGACATTGCACCTTGTAGGGTGTAGTGTCTGGATATTGGGCGGCAAGGAACTCTTGAAGCGTCTGAAGAAGGACGGCTGGACGGTCGCAAGGATCAGTGGCAGCCACTTCATCCTCGCCAAGGGCAGCGAGAGGATCATCCTTCCCGTTCACGGCACTGCCGACGTGAAGCCGGGCATCCTCAATTCCATCCTCAAGAAGGCAGGCATGAAATGAAAACTGCGATTCCTTGCAAGATCACGTATTCCGCCGAGGATGAATGCTGGTATGTCGAGTCCCTGCCCGGTCTCTACTCCGGACTCTTCACCTACGGCGACAGCCTGGAACACGCCAAGGAAATGGCCTCAGAAGCCCTCACGGGCCTTATCGAGAGTTTCATGGACGATGGCCGGGAAATTGAGATTCCCTCTATGCCAAAAGGGAAAGACTGGCACGCCATCGCGCCCGCGCCCTCTGTCTCCTTCGCCCTCTGGCTCCGTGCCAAACGCAAGGAATCTGGCATGACCTTGACTGAGGTGGCTGACAAGCTTGGGGTCAAGTATCAGGTCTATCAGAAACTCGAAAACCCCGAGACCGCGAATCCCACGCTGAAGACCATGAAGCGGCTTGAGAAAGTCTTCGGTGTGGAGTTGGTAGGGGTGTAGGCTTAGGCAAGCTCCTCCGCCAGCCTAGGCGCGACGTGAAACAGCATATGACAATTCGATATAGCTAAAGGTGAACGATGGAAACAAACGGGCTAGAATCCCGCCTTGAGGCTCTTGAGGCGAAGCTGAGTTACCAGGACCGTACGATCGACGAGCTTTCGAAGGCTGTCTACGAGCTTTCAACGCGGCTCGAGCGTTCGGAAAAGCTCCAGAGGGAGATGGCCTCGAAGCTCAGGGAACTCCTTGCCGATTCGGGGCAGGCCGCCCCTGGCAATGCGCGCCCTCCGCACTGGTGAGCTCCTCGAAGCCGAGCGTCGCCGTGGGGAAGCCGCCCTGGCGTGACGGCAATGACCAGGTGTTCATCGAGTTGACTCTGGCCACCGGCGCGGTCCATCTTGTGAATGGCGATAGAGACCTTCTGGACTATCCCTCCCATCCGGGACTATCCAGTATCGCGCCATCGCGCCTGAAGGATCTTGTGGGTTCCTGACTGATTCGAGGCGCTGGGCGCCAGGAGAGGTGCCTGAACTTGGGTTCTGGCCCTCAGCCTTGTTCTTTTCTTTCGATTTTCCCCCAGTTTTGAATTCCTGCCGCCACCTTCGGGAGTACTAGCGGTGGGAGGCAGCACCATGCAAATCGGCATCAAACCTACCGTTGATATCGTGTTTAAAAAACTCTTTGGTTCAACTGACCACAAGGACCTGACACTCCACTTCCTCAACGAGCTTTTGCCGCTCGCCGGGAGGGAACCTGTCTCGTCGCTCACCATTTTGAACCCTCACTACCGAGTCCGCTGCTCTCTGGGGCGAAAACGCATTTCGCCTCGTATTGGCAATGCGAAATGCGCTCTTGTGTAGCCTTGTTTCAAGACTCGGTAGTAAATGCAAGTCAGGCAACGCGGTGCCTTGGACAATCGCATGCTCACCACCTGGTCCAAGCTCTACACCAGCCAGATCGGAAGGGGCGACTCCTATGCACTCCAGCGGCCAGCCATCTCTATCTGGGTCATCGATGAGACGCACTTCGGTGACAGTTCCTGGCTCCATGTGTTCGAGGTCCACTGCCGAAGAACCGGCCACATCCTTTCGCCGAATTTCCTGATCGAGAACGCATCCTCTATGACAGCCGCCAGGACTACGAATGGACCCACAATGCCGAGATGGCGGAGGCGATACAGGAAGGCGAGAAGAAAGGTATGCAGGAAGGCGAGAAGAAGGGCCAGACCTCGGGGTCAGGCCCTGAACTTCCCGATCTCGACCTGTACGAGGGCATCGCAGCGCTCGTTGCCCTCGTGGCCGGCGTGGCCCTTCACCCAGGAATAACGCGGCCTAACACGGGCGGATACAGTGTCCAGCTCCACCCAGAGTTCCTGGTTCTTGACGGGGGCCTTGGAGGCCGTGCGCCAGCCATTGCGCTTCCAGGAAATGATCCATGTAGTGATACCGTTCTTGACGTACTGGCTGTCGGTGACCAGCTCTACGGGGGCACCGGTGGCCCTGCGCTCGGCCTCGAGGAGGCCCTCGATGACGGCGCGGAGTTCCATGCGGTTGTTCGTGGTGTTCGCCTCGCCACCTGAGCCGATGACTTCGAGGGCGCCCTGAGCGAGGACAAAGGCCCAGCCCCCGGGACCGGGGTTGCCCGAGCAGCCGCCGTCGGTGTGTATGACAATTGGTTCCATTACAAGCCTCTCTTCCTTCCCTACTTCTTCGCGCGCACCTTGGCTACGGCCGCGTTGACGGCCGAGATGAAGTCGGGGGAGAAGGAGGCCAGGAGCTGGGGCCTGCTCTCGTAGACCCTCCCCCAGGCGCTCGCGTACTCGGGGCTGAGGGTGGGCATCTTCATGCCCTCCTTGAGGAGGTTGGCGAGGGCGTCGCTCTCCATCCTGGCGCCGTCGGCTTCCATGTCGGCGGCGATTTTCTGTGCGGCGGCCTCGAGCTGGGGCCTGAACTCGGCGGGGACCTTCTCCCAGCCCTTCTTGCTGAAGACGAGGGCGGCGATGTAGGGAGCGATGGGAGCCGGCGAGATGTAGCTGACCTTGCCCTTGAACTGGGACCAGAGGCCGGCGACCATCACGGGGCTGGTATAGAAGACGTCGACCGCGCCGGTCTGGAGCTGAAGGAACAATTGGGTGAAGTCACCCTTGACGGTCTTGGAGCCGAGGCTCTGGAAGAGGCTCTCGATGAGCTCATCCCCCTGGGGAACGGAGACCTTGAGCTTGCCGACATCCTCGGGCGTGTTGACCGGCGAACGGCCGTAGAGCCTGACCCAGCCGGCGCGGGTAACCAGGAGGACCGTGTAGCCCTTCTTGTCGATCGCGGCCTTGATCAGGGGTTCGACAGCCTGGAGCACTGCGTGGAGTTCGGCATCGGTGGCGATGACCGAGGGCATGGAGATGGACAGGGTATCCTTGTCGAGCTGGGCGAGGCCCGAGGTCGAAAGGAGGGCTCCGTCGAGGCCGATCTTGAGCTTCTGGATCATGTCGGACTCGCTGGCCCCTTTAAGGCTCTGCGGGAAGGTGACCCTGACCTGGCCTCCGGAGATGCGCTCGAACTCTGCGGCGAGGCGCTTCAGGCCGGCATCCCAGGGGCTGTTCTGGGGCACGAAGGCGGCGACCTTGAGGTTGACC
>JBMOIK010000429.1:0-3542 GCA_049317365.1 Rectinemataceae bacterium
GGAGCCTACTCGAAGCGGGTGCCGATCCCTCCCCTCGCCCTCGTCGCCCTCATCCTGTCCAACCGCTCCACGATGTACGAAGAACTCCACCGCTACCAGGATTCGCTGGCCCTCGCTGTGTCCTACGCTGCGCTGGTACCCGGACCGGCGGGCCTCGCTTTTGTGGTGGGAAGGATCAACAACCGCGCCTCGGAGCTTTCACAGGCAGGTAAATGGGGCGAGATGCGCGACCTGGCCCTCGCAGCCCGCGACCGCTACGGAAACCTGCCCGAACTCTCGAAGCTGGCCGCAGCAGCCCAGGACGGCTACCTCTCTTCGATCATCGACGCAAAGCCCCTGCCCGAGGCTGTGCAGCTCGTGCTCGCTGCGGCCGCTGCCGGGGACATCACGAAGGCGCGGCGGAACGAGTTCATCGTCTATCTCTACGGCAACGAGGCCAAGCGGATCGGGGGCCGCGGAGACTGGCTGGCCGCAGCTGCCCTTGCCGAGGCAGGAAGCGCCCTCATCGGCCCTGGCTCGCGGCTTTCCCAGGCTGCGACAAATTACTATCACAATTATGCGGCCGGCGTGCACAATCGCTTCGCCGAACTCTACAACGCGGGCAAGCGGCCCCAGGCACGGGCAGCACTCGAGGAGGGCCTGCGAGCCTTGCCAGGCTATCCCCTCCTCATGGAGGACCTCTCCGCGCTAAAATAGCGCTGCCGGGGGTAGGGCCGCGCCACCTGGACTACCCTGCCACCGCTGAAGCAGATTTCCGGGCCTATGCGTCGATTCCTTCCTTCGCCTATACTTCTACTGAAAACAAGAGCCAGAGCAGGAGCCATCGCATGACTACAAGACCCGAGTTCAAGGTCCTGTCCCTCGGGGAGCCGAGAATAGCAAGTCCGATAGAACTCTCCTCGATCAAGGGAGACTCCCTCGCCAATTACGAGGACGACACGATGCTCGTCCGCCATGAGGTCGATATCCAGGCGAGCGGAGCCTGTACCGACTCAGGCGATTCCCTCTTCGAGCGGGCCGGCCCGCGCAGGATGATCTACTTCAATCCAAGCCACGTCCACGCAGGCATCGTCACCTGTGGGGGCCTCTGTCCGGGTCTCAACGACGTCATCCGGGCTGCCACCCGATGCCTCTGGTACCGCTATGGCGTGCGGAGGATCACCGGCATCCGCTACGGCTACCGGGGCTTCCTCCCCGACTGGAACCTGGACGTCATGCCACTCGGCCCCGAGGTCGTGGACGATATCCACATGCTCGGCGGCACCCTGCTCGGATCCTCCCGGGGCGGGGGTGAACGCACGTCGGACATCGTCGACGCGATCGAGCGCCTCAACCTCAACATCGTATTCACCATCGGTGGCGACGGGACCCAGAAGGGCGCGCTCCAGATCGCCAAGGAGATCGAACAGCGCAAGCTCAAGGTCTCCATTGTCGGCATTCCCAAAACCATCGACAACGACCTCCTCTGGCTCGACCGCTCCTTTGGTTTCGAGACCGCAGTCGCCCGCGCCGCGGACGCCGTGAACTGCGCCCACGCCGAGGCAGACTCCTACATGAACGGCATCGGCCTCGTGAAGCTGATGGGCCGGGACTCGGGCTTCATCGCGGTACACACCGCCCTCGCGGCCCACTGCGCCAACTTCGTGCTCATACCCGAGGTTCCCTTCGACCTCGAGGGTCCCGAGGGCTTCATGACCAAGCTCGAGGAGCGCATCAAGAGCCGGAGCCACGCGGTTATCATCGCCGCCGAGGGTGCGGGCCAGGAGCACCTGGCCGCCATTGCGGGTACCGACCCCTCGGGGAACCGCAAGTACGGAGACATCGGCATCTTCCTGAAGGAACGGATCGAGGCCCACTTCAGGGAACGCAAAATAGATCTCAGTCTCAAGTACATCGATCCAAGTTATATGGTCAGGTCTGCGCCGGCCAACCCCGTCGACTCGGTCTACTGCGAGCGGCTCGGTGGCAACGCCGTCCACGCGGCGATGTCGGGAAGGACTGCCCTCATCGTCGGCATGGTGAACAGCCGCTTTGTCCATATCCCCATGGAGGTCGCCGTCGCCAGCCGCTCCAGGGTCGATCCCGAGGGCGAACTCTGGCGCGACACTGTCGAATCGACCCACCAGCCCTTCTCGATGAAAAACAGGGTGTGATGCGATGGCACGCCAGAAAAAAGTCCTCATAATTGACGAATCCGAGCTGTTCCGGAACTACCTGAAGGAGCGCCTGTCGGAATATTTTACCGTCGAAGTCTCGGTCCATGGACTCGACGGCATCTCGAAGCTCCGTACCTTCCTCCCCGACCTCGTCATCATGGACCACAACCTCACGCGGAAATCCTGCAAGGAGATCCTCGAAGACAAGAGCCGCAACCCCAACATCGCCGAGATCCCCGTGATCCTCACCGCCCAGAAGATCGACCGCAACCGCCTCCTTGAGCTCGTCCAGTTCCGCATCAGCAAGATCCTGATGAAGCCCCTCATGATCGACACCCTCTTCGACGCGCTCAATGAGATCATGGGCATGAAGCTCCGCGTCGACGAGACACCCTGCATCATCGAAGCCCATGTCAACGACAACATCGTCTTCATCGAGGTTGCCCGGGGCATCAACCGCGAGAAGGCAGACCTCCTCCACTTCAAGGTCGCCGAGCTCCTGGACCTCTACCAGATATCCAATCCGCGCATCCTCATGATGCTCTCCGACATCGAGCTCAGCTTCATCGACGGATCCAACCTCGAGGTCCTCCTCCGCGTCCTTCTTGCCCACACCAAGGGCAAGGCAAAGCATATCAAGATACTGACGATCTCCAGCTTCATGCGGGAGTTCGTCTCGGGACGCCAGGAGTTCAGGGAGATCGAGGTGGTCTCGAACCTCCAGAACGCCATGGACGGCCTCCTGGTCGACTATGATCCCGAGGGCGAGCACAAGGAGCGCGCCGAGATGATCTCGGAGCGCATACTGTCCATGCAGGGAACCTCGAGCGGGGCCGAGAGCTTCGAGATGCGCTTCCAGACCGAGTCGCAGCAGCCGGTGGTCGTCGATGCCGCCATGAAGGACTCGGGTGCTGCCCTCTCGATCGCGGTGGTCGACGACGACTTCATCATACAGGAACTCGTCAAGACCACCTTCACCACCATCGACGCGGAAGTGAGCGCCTTCTCCGACGGGCGCGAGTTCCTGGCCAACGCTCGCGCAAAGAGCTGGGACCTGGTCTTCCTTGATCTCCTCATGCCGGGGATCGGTGGCTTCGAGGTGCTCAAGCGGCTCCGTGCCGAGGAGATAGACATACCCGTGATAATCCTCTCGGCAGTCACGCATCGGGAGGCAGTGGTCAAGGCCGTGGAGGCGGGGGTAAAGAGCTACCTGATCAAGCCCCTGAAGCCCGACCAGATCCTGAAGAAGACGCTCGAGATCCTCAAGGCTAACTTCTAGGAGGGGGGCATGGCGACACCCGAGGCCCTGTGGAGATCCTCCTTCGAACAGTCGGCCACGCCCCTTGCCGCGGTTGATACGCGTGGTACCCTGGCGGTCTGGAACAA
>JBMOIK010000430.1:0-3533 GCA_049317365.1 Rectinemataceae bacterium
CGGCCCCTCTTTCAGGTGCCCAAGGCCACCTGGGCCGCCTTCCCCGACCGCGACCAACCCCTGGACAGCCCGGTCTTCGACCACGGTTCCCGCATCAGGCGCCGCGAGGTGGCCCTCACCTTCGATCTCATGGACGGCACCGAGGGACTCGTCTCGACCCTCGCCGTCCTGGCTGACGGTGGCATCAAGTCGACCTTCTTCGTGAACGGGGAGTTCATGCGGAGGGAGCCCGGAGCCTCGCGCCTCCTGGCAGATTCCGGCCACGAGGTCGGTTCGATGTTCTTTGCCATCGTCGACCCGACTGACGCCCGCCTCGCAGCCGACCGCGAGTACCTCCGCCGCGGCCTCGCACGGGCTGAGGATGACTGGTTCCAGGCTTCGAGCCGCGAGCTGTCCCTCCTCTGGCACACGCCCTGGTACGCCAACGGTGGGGAAATTGTCGCGGCCGGAGCCTCCATGAATTACACCTTTGTCGGGCGCGACATCGATCCCCTGGACTGGATCGGACGGGTCGAGGCTGTGCGGATTCCGGGCTCCTATCGCTCCTCGCACCGCATTATCGAGGACATCATGTCAAAGGTGCAGCCAGGCTCCATCATCCCGATCAGGCTCGGAGCGCCGGAGGGCGGCCGCGACGACTATCTGTTCAACGACCTGGCCCTCCTCATTGACAACCTTCGCGGGGCAGGCTATTCGATCGTCCCCGTTTCTACCTTGATCGAGCATGCGGAATGAGGGTTGAGGAACAAGGAGAAACAGTCATGACGAGCCGCTTCGAGCTGGAGCCTGCAGATACTGATTTTTCGGTCAGCTTCGCCCAGGAATCCGTCCAGGCGCTGGCAGCTGCTGGCGAAGGGGAGGGGAGTGGGGTTCCGGAGGCCTGGGGCGCCAAGCTCATCGGGCAACCGCGTGCCCTCGAGGCCCTCCGCATGGGCATCCGCATCCGGGCCAAGGGCTACAATGTCTGGGTATCGGGCGCCCCCGGTACCGGCCGCCGCACCGGTGTCCTGGGCGTCCTGGCCGAGGAACCCGACGGCCTTGCCCGTCTTCACGACATCGGCTTTGTCTTTGATTTCGATGCGCCCCTCGCTCCTCGAATGCTTTTTTTTCCCGCTGGCAGGGGGCGCGATTTCAAGAAGGCCCTTCACCGCCTGGTGGAGTCCCTCAAGGAGACTGTCCGCCTCCAGACCGAGAGCGAGTCGCAGAAAAAAGCGGAGGCCGAGCTCGAGGGGGCCTGCGAAAAGGCTGAAAACGCCAAGCTTTCCGCCTTCGAGGCCGAGCTTGCGGCCGACGGATTCCGTGCGGTCCAGGTGGCAGGGGAGGGTGGCGGCAGCGCCATGGATATCGCTCCCCTTCTTCGCCGTGTTGCAGTTCCTGCTCCCGGGCCGGGCCTCGAGGCCGATCCCGAGTTCAGCGGCATCGAGGGGGATGGCGAGGGCGACGTTGTCTTCGAGGAGACCAGCTTCGAGAAGCTCCAGGATCTCGTTGCTACAGGGGCAATGAGCGAGGATGACTACAATGCCCTACGTACGTCCTGGTACGGGCACATGGATCGAATGAAGCTTATCTTCGCCGAGCTCAAGCGCTCCCGCCTCGAGCTGGCCGAAAAGATCAAGAACCTCCGCGAAACGGCCATCGCCCCCCTCGTCACCCATGAAACGCGGCTGCTTTTCCTCGAATGGCCAGAGTCCCCGATCCAGGCCTGGCTCGGGGCCCTCGAAAAGGACGTCCTCTCCCACCTCTTCCTGTTCCGCGAAAGCAGCAATGAGCGCCGTCCGGGCAAGCGCCGCTCGCCCGCCCTCGCCCGCTACGGCATGAACCTCGTTGTCGACCGCTCGGGCGTCACCCGTGCACCAGTCGTTGTCGAAAACCACCCGAGCCTTTCCAACCTCTTCGGTTTCGTGGAGCCCAAGCCCGACGATGACGGCGACAGCCGCAGCGCCTACCTCCGCATCCGGGCGGGTACCTTCCTCTCAGCTGCCGGCGGCTACCTCGTGCTCCGTGCCGAGGACATCCTGGCAGACGAGGAAGTCTGGACGCGGCTCAAGCACGCCCTCCAGGATGGGAAGGTCGAGATCCAGCCGCGTGAGGGACCCTACGGAGCGGCTGCCTGGCTCAAACCCGAGGCTGTCCCCGCCGACGTGAAGGTCATTTTCATTGGCGGAGAAGGCACCTACGACGCGCTCTACCAAGCCGACCCCGATTTCCAGAAGCTGTTCAAGATCCACGCGGAATTCGACTCGACCATGCCGCGCACGGGAGCGGGCCTCCGCGACTACGAAGCCTTTGCCCTCAAGGTCTCCGGAGAGGAGGGCCTCCTTCCCGTCACCATCGAGGGGCTTGGCGCCCTCGTCGAGGAGGGCGTGCGCCTCTCAGAATACCGTCGCCGCCTTTCCACGCGCTTCGGCAGCATCGCCGACCTCCTCCGCGAGGCCGACTACATGGCACGCGGCACCGCCCGCCCGAGCATCGACGATGAGGCCATACGCCAGGCAGTCGCCGCGCGTGCCCGGCTTGCCAATCTGGCAGAAGAAAAGATCGAGGAGATGATCGTCTCGGGAGAGATCATCCTCCAGGTCCGCGACTCGGCTGTCGGGCGCCTCAACGGACTTGCTGTCCACGACCGCGGCTACTACGCCTTCGGCCTCCCCGCCGTCATCTCGGCCCAGGTGAGCCCCGGCGAGTCCGGCGTCATCAACATCGAGGGAGAGGCCGGCCTCTCCGGCGAGATCTACGACAAGGCAGTCCTCATAGTTGAAGGCTTTGTCCGGAGCCGCTACGCCCGGGACTTCCCCCTGGCCATCACCGCTTCAATTTGCTTCGAACAGTCCTACACCGGCATCGAGGGCGATTCAGCCTCCTCGACCGCCGTCTACGCCTTGCTCTCGGCCATCTCCGGCATTCCCCTCCGCCAGGACCTCGCCGTCTCCGGTTCCATGAACCAGATCGGCCAGGTCCAGCCCGTCGGCGGCATCAACGAGAAGATCGAGGGTTTCTACCGTGTCTGCAAGCAGGCTGGCCTCAGCGGAACGCAGGGGGTCATGCTCCCGAGGCGCAACACCGTCAACCTCGTCCTGCCACTGGAAATCCAAAAGGCCATCCGCGCGGGCCAGTTCCACCTCTGGGCGGTCTCCACCATCGACGAGGGCCTCGAGGTCCTCTCCGGTATCGAAGCCGGCACCCTCAACGAGCGCGGCGAGTTCCCCGCCGAATCCTTCAACGGCCGCGTGCGCCGCGAACTCCTCCGGATGGCCAAGACCATACGCAACTACCAGGGATAGGTCTTTCCAGCCCCATTTCCAGCCCAGAGGGAAAGTCGTACACTGAGACGATGAGCAGGGCCAAGCTTCCCATCGCGGGCCTCTATCTGGACAGCCCGGAATCGGGCTGGGATTGGTCCCGCAAACATCCGGTGCTTCGAATCGATTGGTCGCTTTGAGGCCTTGCTGCGGCATGTCTCCGAGGCGAGCGGCGAAAAAGGGTTCCTCAGCAGAATCTGTGGGTAGTTTTTAGCTCCGGGAGAGCGCCAAGCG